>RFLL01000088.1 GCA_003693905.1 Alphaproteobacteria bacterium | reverse complement strand
TCCTTGACCGGCATCCACTCGGCCAGCGCCGCGACATGGGGGCGCATGGCCACAACCTCGACCTCGGCCCCGCCGTGGCTGAGATGCAGCCGCGGACCGCGGCGTTCCACCTGCACCGTGACCGGGCGCCCGTCGAAGCGCGCCCGAACCAGCGGCTCGCCCGGCTGCCACCCGATTTCGAGCGTGTGCGCCCCGATGTCGCCGCCGATCCGGTATCCGGCCCCTTCGGCGTGCACCGTGACGCGGTACGAGGTGTCGTCGAGACGTACCACCCAATCGTCCAACTGCGGCGCAAATCCGTCGTGGGCGGCGCGTTCGCTCAGGCGGCGCTGGATCACGGCGGCGGTCGCGATCATGACCGTACGGACCGCTTCCTCCGGGCTGCCGGGGCGGAAGCCGTCGGGAAATTCCTCGGCGATGAAATCGGTGCTCAGGCGCCCTTCGGCGAAGCGCGGATTGGCGAGGACGGCAGCGAGGAAAGCGATGTTGTGATTGATGCCGCGGACGTAGAAGGCATCGAGCGCGGCGCGCATTTCAGCGATGGCCTCCTCACGCGTGGCACCGTGGGTGACGACCTTGGCAATCATCGGGTCGTAATAGACGGTGATTTCGGAACCTTCGACGACGCCGCTGTCGATGCGCAGATGCGCACCGGCGGGCGGTTCGCGGTAGCGCACCAGACGCCCGATAGAAGGCATGAAGTTGCGCACCGGGTCCTCGGCATAGACCCGGCATTCGAGCGCCCACCCGTCGAGCCGGATATCGTCCTGCCTGAAAGCCAGCGCCTCGCCGGCGGCAATCCGGATCATCCATTCGACAAGGTCGAGGCCGGTCACCATTTCGGTGACCGGATGCTCGACCTGAATGCGGGTGTTCATCTCCAGGAAATAGAAGTTGCGCGCATTGTCGGCGATGAATTCGACGGTCCCGGCGGAGCGGTAGCCGACGGCGCGGGCCAGCGCCACCGCCTGCGCCCCCATCGCCGCGCGCGTTTCGGCGTCGAGCAGCGGCGACGGTGCTTCCTCGATCACCTTCTGATGGCGGCGCTGAATGGAACATTCGCGCTCGCCCAGGTGCACGATATTGCCGTAGCCGTCAGCCAGTACCTGAATCTCGATGTGCCGCGGCTGCTCGATGAATTTTTCGATGAAGATGCGCTCATCGCCAAAGCTGGCGCGCGCCTCGTTACGGGCCGAGCGGAAGCCCTCGCGCGCTTCCTCGACGGTGCGGGCGATGCGCATGCCCTTGCCGCCGCCGCCGGCGGAGGCTTTGATCATGACCGGGAAGCCGATGTCGGCGGCGATGCGCGCCGCCTCGTCCTCGTCGGCGATCAGTCCCATGTGTCCCGGCACGGTGCTGACCCCGGCTTCGGCGGCCAGGCGTTTCGATTCGATCTTGTCACCCATCGCCCGGATCGCATCGGGCGCCGGGCCGATGAACACGATTCCCTCGGCCTGCAGCGCTTCGACAAAGACCGGATTCTCGGCCAGAAAGCCGAATCCCGGATGCACCGCCTGGGCGCCGGTGCGCCGACAGGCTTCGACGATACGGTCGATCGCGAGATAGCTTTCCGCGGCCGGCGCCGGGCCGATCGCAACCGACTCGTCGGCCATCTCGACGTGCAGGGCGCCGCGGTCGGCCTCGGAATGGACCGCCACCGTCTTTATCCCCATGCGCCGAGCCGTACGCATGACCCGGCAGGCGATTTCGCCGCGATTGGCGATCAGGATCTTGTCGAACATGGATCTCCCCGATGTCGCCCGAACCACCACAAATGCCCCCGGGACCGGGCGTTTTTTCTCCTCCGTGTGCTGCCCTGCTCAGACGGCCGTGATGGGAACGTACCCCGGTGTCCGTGCAACCCGCGCCAGCCACGCGGTGAGCGCCGGGAACCGCCCGAGATCGAAACCGCCCTCCTCGGCGACGTGGGTATAGGCATAGAGCGCGATGTCGGCAACGCTCAAGGATTCGCCGACGAAAAACGCGCGCCCGGCCAGATGCCCTTCCATGACGCCGAGGGCCTGATAGCCCCGGTCCTGTTTTTCCCGCAACAAAGGCGCCTGACCGCGGGCCATCCCGGGGTGCATGAGAATGAACCGGGCAACAGCGACATAGGGTTCGTGACTGTACTGCTCGAAGAACATCCAGCGCAGAACCTGCGCCCGCTCCAGCCGCCCTTCGGGCAGGTAGGACGTGCCCTCCGCCAGATACCACAGGATGGCGTTGGATTCCGGCAGCGCGGTGCCGTCTTCCAGCTCCAGGACCGGGATCTTGCCGTTCGGGTTCCTGGCCAGGAAATCCGCCGTGTGCGTCTCGCCTTTCTCGATATCGAGGTCGACGCGCTCGTACGCGGTGCCGAGCAGCGCCAGCAGAAGACGGACCTTGTAGCCGTTGCCGGATGACGGATAGTCGTAAAGACGCAGCATCATTCCTGATCCCTGTCGCAGCGCGGGCAATCACTCTCCGGCGGTTCATCCAGACGGTTGTGGCGGCGCAGCACCTCGCGCACGGCCTCGTGCGGCAGGGCCGTCACGGTATGGCCGTCGCGGCCGGTCATGGTTTCATTGGCCACCAGGGCGTTGAGAACCGCCTCGTCGATCGCCTGCACGACCGCGGTGAAAAGCGGCGTCAGGTCGGGATCGGGCACCATGTCGGCGGAAACGACGGTCCCGGCAGCCGCGGCAGCCGCAGCGTTGGCGGTGGAGATGGCAAGAAAGATGTCGCCCGAGGTGTGCGCCCCGACCGCACCGGAGCGGCCGATGCCGAGCGCACAGCGCCGCGCCAGGCGCTTGAGCTGATGCGGCATCAACGGGGCATCGGTGGCAATAATGCCGATCACCGAGCCGGCACCGTCCATTCCCGTATCCGCCGGTCTGTCCGCCGTTTCCGCCTCCGGCAGGTAGCGTCCGACCGGGACGCCTGCGATGATCAATTCCTCGCGGGTGCCGAAGTTGGCCTGGACGAAAGCGCCCAGGGTGAAACGTCGGCCCGCCGTCTCGACAATCCGCGAGGCCGTGCCCGAGCCGCCTTTGAAGCCATAGCAGATCATGCCCGTGCCGCCGCCGACGCTGCCTTCCTCGACCGGCCCCCCGCGCGCGTCGTCGAGCGCGGTGAAGACGTGAGCCTCACGGACATGAAACCCGTTGATATCGTTGAGCCGGCCGTCATAGGTCTCGGCCGCGACCGGCAAGCCCCAGATCTGCGACATGTCGATGCCGGCGCGCTCGACCAGCCAGCGTACCGTGGCATCGCGCGCCAAGCCGCACGAATGGGTATTGGTGAGCGTGATCGGACCGTCGACGCGTCCGGCCTCCTCGACCCACAGAAAGCCGGTCATCTCGCCGTTGCCGTTGAGGCTGTAGCCGCCGCCGAATACCGGCGTCGCCACCCCGGCCCGGCCTCGCGGCAGAATCGCGGTGACGCCGGTGCGCACCGGCCCCCGGCCGACAACCAGCGGCCCGGTGCCGGAAATCAGAGTCGTCGCACCGACCTCGAGACCGGTGACATCGGTGATCGCGTTCAGGGGCCCCGGCACGCCATCGAAGGGGATTCCCAGCCCCCGGGCCCGAAGCCGGCCCGCCGGCGTACGCATGTGTGGGTCGTTCATCGCCCCTGCTTCCAAGTTTTCTGGCGCGGGCGCACCCCGATCGCGGCCTGCCGGTCCCCGTCCGCCCTCCGCGTGGCGCCCCCGCAACGCCGGGACAAGGGGGCTCAGGCTGCGGCCTGTTTGGCCAGAGCGGCCTCGATCGCCGCCAGCGCCTTGTCGGCCGCGGCCGCGTTGGGGCCGCCGGCCTGGGCCATGTCGGGCCGACCGCCACCGCCCTTGCCGCCCAGCGCGGCCGCACCGGCGCGCACCAGATCGACGGCGTTCAAGCGGTCGGTCAGATCACGGGTGACGCCGACCACCAGCGAGGCCTTGCCATCGTTGACGCCGACCAGC
>RFLL01000087.1 GCA_003693905.1 Alphaproteobacteria bacterium | reverse complement strand
TCCACCGCCGGCGCCCGGGAAGCAGCCGATTTCCTCAAGGCCCATCCCGACACCGTCATGGTCGATGCGATCTTCGCCGACCTGTCGGGGGTGGTGCGCGGCAAGCGCTATCCGGTCGAGCATCTGGCCAAGCTGCTCGGCGACGGCTTGGCGTTTCCCGCTTCGGTGTTTCTGCTCAACACCCGGGGCACCAGCCAGGACCCCGAAGGCCACGGCTTCAGCGACGGTGACCCGGACCGCGCAGCCCGGGTGATTCCGGGGTCTCTGAAACCGGTGCCGTGGAGCGAGCCGCCGGCCTGTCAGGTGATGCTGAGTCTGGTCGAGGACGACGGCCGGCCCTATCCGTTCGAACCGCGCAACGTGCTGGCGGCCATCGTTGAGCGGGTGCACGCGCTCGGCCTCAAGCCGGTGGTCGCGTTCGAGCTGGAGTTCTATCTGATCGACCGCACGCGTACGCCCGACGGCGCGCCGCAGCCCCCGGTCTCGCCGGTAACCGGTCGCCGCGCCGCGGGCACGCAGGTCTATGGCATGGCCGACCTCGACGCATTCGCCGCGCTCCTCGACGACATTACCCGGGCGTGTGCGGCCCAGGACATTCCCACCGGGGCGATCACCGCCGAATACGCGCCCGGGCAGTATGAAATCAACCTGCACCACATTGACGACCCCCTGCGCGCTGCCGATCAGTGCGTGATGTTCAAGCGCGCGGTCCAGGGAGTCGCGCGGCGTCACGGCGTTCAGGCCACGTTCATGGCCAAGCCCTATCTGGCCGAAGCCGGATGCGGCCTGCATCTGCATCTCAGCCTGGTCGACGGCAAGGGCCGCAACGTTTTCGATGGCGGCAGGAAAGAGACGGTCAGCCCGACCTTGCGCCATGCGATCGGCGGCATTCTCGACATCCTGCCCGAATCGATGGCCTTTCTCGCCCCCAACGTGAATTCGTTTCGGCGCTATGTGCCCAACACCTTCGTGCCGATCCGGCGTACCTGGGGGTTCGAGAACCGCTCGGTGGCGCTGCGGGTGCCGCGCGGGCCCGGTGCGGCGCGGCGCATCGAACACCGTGTCGCCGGCGCCGACGCCAATCCCTATCTGGCCCTGGCCACCGCGCTGGCCGGCCTGCACCATGGCCTGACCCGCAAGATCGAGCCACCGGCGCCGTTCGAAGGCAACGCCGGCTTCGCCTACGACCCCGACCTGCCGTTCCGGCCGCGACGGGCGTTGGAGCGTCTGGCCGAATCCGAAGTTCTGGTCGACTACATGGGCGCCGACTACATCCGTGCCTACGTCGCGTGCAAGACGAAGGAACTCGATACCTTCGAGAACCACATCGGCCGCCACGAATACGAGTGGTATCTGCTCGCCGAATGACGCCCGCTGCGGGCGATGGGCGCCTGCCTCCCGTCCCCTATCCGACCCGACGGCGGCGGAAGTCCCTGGCGATCTCGCGCGCCGCATTGTGGCCGGGAACGCCGGACACCCCGCCGCCCGGATGAGCACCCGAACCGCACAGATACAAGCCGCCGATCGGCGCCCGGTAATCGGCATAACCGGCGGCCGGGCGCAGGCTGTAGATCTGATCGAGGTGCAGCGCGCCGTGGAAGATGTCGCCACCGATCAGGCCGAAGTCGCGTTCCAGATCGAGGGGGCTGAGCACCTGACGGCCGACCACCGCGCGCTTGAAGTTGGGTGCGTAGCGATCAACGGTCCCGATGATGAGATCGGCGACCTCTTCCTTGACATCGTCCCAGGTGCGCCCGCCGGACAGCTCGGGATGGAAATGCTGGCAGAACAGGCTGGCGACATGGGCGCCCCTCGGGGCCAAGGTATCGTCGATGGTGCTGGGAATGCACATTGAGATGATCGGCTCACGGGCCCAGCCCCCGGCCTTGGCATCGTCGTAGGCGCGCTCCATGTAGGCCAGCGACGGGCAGATGTCGATGGTGCCGCTCATCAGCTCGTGCACATCGCCCCCCGGCATGCCATCGAAGCGCGGCAGCTCGCTGAGCGCCACGTTCATGCGAAAGGTGCCGGAGCGGCAGCGCCACGCCCGCATGGTACGCAGGAACTCCGCCGGCAACGCCGCCGCGTCGATCAGGCGCAGATAAAGCAGCTTGGGATTGACGTTGGCGGCAACGGCGCGGGCCCGGATCGTGCGCCCGTCGGCCAGACGCACGCCCGCCGCGCGCCCGTCATCCAGCAGCACCTCTTCGACCGGGGCCTCGAGCTCGATCTCGACGCCACAGGCTTCGGCGGAACGGGCCATCGCCCGGGTGATCGCCCCCATGCCGCCGCGGGCGTGGCCCCAGGCCCCGACGCGGCCGTTGACCTCGCCGAAGTAGTGATGAAGCAGAACATAGGCACTGCCCGGCGCATAGGGGCTGACCATGTTGCCGACGATCCCCTCGAAGCCGTAGACGCCCTTGAGGCCGTCGAACTCGAACCAGGAGTCAAGGTAGTCGCCCACGCTTTTGGTCATCAGATGGGCGAACGCCGCCTGATCGGAGGCATCGAGCTTGCGCAGCCGGTTGCCGGCCGTCAGCGCCCGCCACAGATCGCCCCAACCGCCGCCGATGTTGGGCGGTGTTTCGAGAACAAGCCCCCGCAATACCCGGGCCGTGCGTTCGAGAACGCCGTGAAAGGCCTCGTACGAACGGGCATCGCGGGGCGAATATCTGGCGATCTCGGCCATCGCCCGGGCATCGTCGCGCGGCAGGGACAGACATTGCCCCCCGGGCAGCGGCGCCAGCGAGCCGCCGGGACGGTCGAGAATCTCCAAGCCGTAATCGTGGAGCCCCAGGTCGGCGATCACTTTCGGATGCAGCAGACTGACCACGTAGGAACAGACGGAATTGCGGAATCCCGGATGGAATTCCTCGCTCACGGCGGCGCCGCCGACGACGCCGCGCCGTTCGACCACCTTGACCCGATATCCGGCGCGCGCCAGGTAACCGGCGCAGACGAGGCCGTTGTGCCCGGCCCCAATGACGAGAACATCGTAGATCGGCTGCTGCGACATCGGCGGAAGGTACCATCTGCTCCGGGGTGGAGGGATACGACGGCGAACCGGCCGGCAGTGACGGGGCGGGATCGCCCCCTTCCTTACGGCCGCGAATCGGGACCGCGATTATCCGTTTGCTGGGCCAGGTACGCAACCGGCGGGCCGATTCGTGATACCTCAGGCGGCAAAAATACACTCGCAATACGCGCCCGGCGCGCATATTGCACACTGGAGAAATCACGCCCATTCGCGTTTAAACAAATTTTAACTGGAAAATTAGCCTCGGCGCCGAAAAAATCTTGTGCGCTGCAACAAATGAGTCGCAATTCGCTTAAGCATATTGTAATATCCTGATCCATGAGCAGTTCCGAGAAAAACTCGAAGCCTGAACCGGACCGTCAGTACGAGGCAAAGACCCGCAAGTGCCTGCGCTGCCGGGAGGAATTTCTCAGCAGTTGGCCGGGTGAGCGGATTTGCCGAACGTGCAAAAGCTCGAGCGCTTGGCGCGAGGGCATCGCCGCCTGACCTGATCAAATGTTGCCCTTGCCATCGGGCCATTCGGCCTGAGGAGGGTCGTTTGACCGGGTTGTCCGCAAGGGCCACCGATGGACGTTCCCCTTTGCCGTGCGGGAACGGGGTGGTTTTTGCGTGCGCATGCCGGAGCCGGACGGGACTCGCCTCCGCCTTCCGCCTGCCCGGTATGTCCGGGCTGGGAAGGAATGGGTGTGTGTGCTTGGACCGCACGGACGGGGCCATGGCCATGACCACGGGCGGCGCCGGCGAAGCGGGCCGATTCAGGATCTTTCCGGACACCCCGGACGATTCGGGGTGGAGGATAAGTTGTGCCTGACGGGAGCGAGTCCGAACGGACCGGGCCCGGGCGGGCCGCGGCGGTTTCGATGCGCGTCGTAAACACCATCGCCGCGATTCCGGCCACGGCATGGGATGCCTGCGCCGGACCTGGCAATCCCCCGGACAACCCCTTCGTCTGCCACGGCTTCCTCAACGCCCTGGAAGACAGCGGCGCCGCTGCCACTGCAACCGGCTGGCACCCCATGCATCTGATTGCCGAAGACGGGACCGGCGCCCCGGCCGGGGTAGTACCGCTTTACCTGAAAAATCATTCCTACGGCGAGTACGTCTTCGACTGGGCCTGGGCCGATGCCTACGAGCGCGCCGGCGGACGCTATTACCCCAAGCTTCAGGCCTGCATCCCGTTCACGCCGGTGACCGGCCCGCGGCTGCTGATCCGCCCCGATGTCGAGCGCAAAGCCGTGACCGCAGCCCTGATCGCCGGCCTGGAGGAGATCGCGCGGCGCCTCGACGTCTCGTCGCTGCACGTGACCTTTGCACACCGGGACCAGTGGGAAGCCCTCGGCGCCGCCGGTTTTCTGCAACGCCTGGGCATCCAGTATCACTTCGAGAACCCCGGTTACCGCGATTTCGACGATTTCCTCGCCGCGCTAACCGCGCGCAGACGCAAGACCATCCGCAAGGAACGCCGGGCCGCCGCTCAAAGCGGCCTCAGGATACGGGCGCTGAGCGGTGCGGCGATCCGGCCCCACCACTGGGACGCCTTTCATCGCTGTTATGTCGCCACCGCCGATCGCAAATGGGGCCAGCCTTACCTGACCCGGAGCTTCTTTCACCGCCTCGGTGAGACGATGGCGGAGCGGGTTCTGCTGGTGGTCGCCGAGGATGCCGACGGAAGACTCGTTGCCGGCGCCCTCAACCTGATCGGCGGCGATACCCTTTACGGGCGCAACTGGGGCTGTCTCGGCGATTATCCCTTCCTGCATTTCGAGCTCTGCTATTACCGGGCGATCGAGTTCGCCATCGCCCGCGGGCTGAAACGGATCGAGGCCGGCGCCCAGGGCGACCACAAGATTCTGCGCGGCTACCGCCCGGTGCTGACGTACAGCGCCCACTGGATCGCTGATCCGGGCTTTCGCGACGCCGTGGCCCGCTATCTCGATCAGGAACGCCCGGCAATCGAGGCCGAGATTGCGGCCCTGGCCGCGCACACGCCCTACCGTCACGAACAGGGCAAGGGCTGAAGCAGAGACCGGCCTTGCCGCCCCCTCATTGGCCGGGATCGCGATCGCGCTGCCAGGCTGCGATCACTTCTTCCACCCGGCGGGTCTGCACCTCGGCACGATCCGGCGGCGCGGTGCCGTCGCAGAAGGCCGGGAACGCCACCGCCACCCGCGGCGATGCCCCCGGTACCGGACGCAGCAGTCCGCGGGCAGCGATCTGTGGGTGCTCCAGCACCTCTTGCGGGTCGAGAACCGGTTCGAAACAGCAATCGACATCGGCCAGCGTCCGCACCCAGTCGTCGCGCGGGCGCGTGGCCATCAAGGCCGCCACTTGCGCGATGAGATCGCTCTGCGGCAGCGGCTCGCCGTGGCGCGCAATCCATTCCGGGCGTCCCACGGCGCGGCAGAACGCAGCCCAGAACTTCGGCTCCAGCGCCCCGAGGGCGACGAAGCGCCCGTCGGCGGTTTCATAGACCCGGTAACACGCGGCCCCGCCGCCCAGCAGCGCCGCTGCGCGCCGGCCCCACGGCATGCCGCGCATGGTCCCGGTCAGCACCAGTCCCTGCCACGCGAGCACGGTCTCGGTCAGGCTGACGTCAAGAAAGCAGCCGGCCCCGTCGGCGTTCCGGCGCAGCAGCGCCGCCAGCACCGTCAACGCCGCCTGCATCGCCCCGGCGAAATCGGCGACCGGCGGATAGCCCGGCACCGGCGCCTTCTCGTCGCCTGAAACGCCCAGGCCGCCACCGAGCGCCATGTAGGTGATGTCGTGTCCGGCCCGCGCGGCATAAGGCCCGGTCTGACCGAAGCCGGACAGGGCGCAGTGGATCAGCCGCGGATGACGCTTGCGCAGCATCGCCGCATCGCAGCCGAGACGGGCCAGGGTCCCGGGACGGAACGATTCGATCAGAACGTCGGCGCGTTCCAGCAGGCGCGCGAACAGGGCCCGCCCCGACGCCATCTTGAGATCGAGGCGGACTACCGTCTTGCCATCGTTGACCAGCTTGTAGAAAGCCGAGATGCCGTCGTCGTCGATCGGCCCCAGGGCGCGCATCGGATCGCCAGCCGGCGGTTCCACCTTGACCACCTCGGCGCCGAGATCGGCCAAGATCTGTGCCGCGTACGGCCCCGGCAGGTACTGCGACAGATCGAGAACCCGCACCCCAGCGAGTGCCCGTGCCAGCATGACGCGCTCCTGCCCGGGTGTCGTGGCCTTTGCGCCCGCGAAACCGGTTAATCGACCAGCGCCGGCGTTCCCTTGGCCGCCCTCTTGCGGCCTTTGCGCGAACCGCGCCTGGCACCGCCGCCCTCATTGCGGGCGAAGACGAATGTCGGCTTGTCGTCGGCGATATCCACGCGCACGACGCCGCCTTTGGCCAGATGCCCGAACAGCAGCTCTTCGGCCAGGGGCTTTTTCAGATGCTCCTGAATGACGCGCGCCAGCGGCCGGGCGCCGAACAGGGGATCATAGCCCTTGCGGGCCAGCCACGCGCGCGCAGCCTCACTGAGTTCGATGACCACATTGCGGTCGGCCAACTGGGTTTCGAGCTGCATCACGAACTTGTCGACGATGCGGCTCATCACCTCCGGCGACAGGTTCTTGAAGCCGATGATCGCATCCAGCCGGTTGCGGAATTCCGGCGTGAACATGCGCTTGATCGCTTCCTCGTCGTCGCCGGTGCGTGCTTCGCGCTCGAAGCCCATGGCCGGTTTGGCCATGTCGGCGGCCCCGGCATTGGTGGTCATGATCAGGATGACATTGCGGAAGTCGACCGTCTTGCCGTTGTGGTCGGTCAGCTTGCCGTAATCCATGACCTGTAGCAGCACGTTGAACAGGTCGGGATGGGCCTTTTCGATCTCGTCGAGCAGCAGCACGCTGTGCGGGTGCTGGTCGACGGCATCGGTCAGCAGCCCGCCCTGATCGAAGCCGACATAGCCCGGCGGTGCGCCGATCAGCCGTGAGACGGTATGGCGCTCCATGTATTCCGACATGTCGAAGCGGATCAGCTCGATCCCCAGCGTGCGCGCAAGCTGGCGCGCGACCTCGGTCTTGCCGACGCCGGTCGGACCCGAGAACAGATAGCTGCCGATCGGTTTTTCGGGTTCGCGCAGGCCGGCACGGGCGAGCTTGATCGCCGCCGTCAGAGCATCGATCGCGGCATCCTGACCGAAGACCATGGTTTTCAGGTCGCGGTGCAGGTTCCTGAGCACTGTGCGATCGTCCTTGGACACGCTCTTGGGCGGGATGCGGGCCATCTTGGAGATCACCGCTTCGACCTCCTTGACGCCGAGAACCTTGCGCCGTTTCGATTCGGGCAGCAGCATCTGCGATGCGCCGACCTCGTCGATGACGTCGATCGCCTTGTCCGGCAGTTTGCGGTCGCCGATGTAGCGCGCCGACAGCTCGACGGCGGTGCGGATGGCCTCGTTGGTGTAGCGGACGTTGTGGTGCTCCTCGTAGTAGGGCTTGAGCCCGCGCAGGATCTTGACCGCGTCCTCGATCGACGGTTCGTTGATGTCGATCTTCTGGAACCGCCGCACCAGCGCCCGGTCCTTTTCAAAGTAGTTGCGGTATTCCTTGTAGGTGGTCGACCCGATGCAGCGCAGGCGCCCGCTCTGCAACGCCGGTTTGAGCAGGTTGGACGCATCCATCGCACCGCCGGAGGTGGCCCCGGCGCCGATCACGGTGTGGATCTCGTCGATGAACAGGATCGCGTTGTCGAGGGCGTCCAGCTCGCTGACCACCGCCTTCAGGCGCTCCTCGAAATCGCCGCGGTAGCGCGTGCCGGCCAGCAGCGCCCCCATGTCGAGGGCGAAGATGGTCGAGTCTGCCAGAACTTCGGGAACCTCGCCCTCGACGATGCGCCGGGCCAGACCTTCGGCGATCGCCGTCTTGCCGACGCCGGCTTCGCCGACCAGCAGGGGGTTGTTCTTGGTGCGCCGGCACAGCACCTGAATCGTACGTTCGATTTCGTCGTGGCGTCCGATCAGCGGGTCGATCCGGCCCTCGCGCGCCTTGCGGTTGAGATCGACGCAGTAGGCATCAAGCGCCTCGCGCCCCTTGCGCACGACCTTCTCGGCGCTCGCCTCCGCCTCGGCGCCGTGAACGGTGCGTTCCTCGTCGTGGCCGACCACCTTGGCGATGCCGTGGCTGATATAGTTGAGCGCATCGAGGCGGCTCATTTCCTGTTCCTGAAGGAAATAGACGGCGTGGCTTTCGCGCTCCGAGAACATGGCGACGAGGACGTTGGCCCCGGTCACCTCCTCGCGCCCGGACGACTGCACGTGGATCGCGGCCCGCTGCAACACGCGCTGAAAGCCCGCGGTCGGCTTGGCGTCGCCAAGCTGCGCGGTGATCAGGTTCGACAGTTCGTTGTCGATGTAGTCGTGGATATCCTCGCGCAGCCGGTCGAGATCGACACCGCAAGCACGCAGCACCGCGACGGCGTCAGGATCCTCGGTCAACGCCAGCAGCAGATGCTCCAGCGTCGCATATTCGTGCCTGCGCTCGTTGGCATAGGCCAGGGCGCGATGCAAGGTCTGTTCCAGGTTGGCCGACAACATCCGGCGGCTATTCCTTCTCCAAAGTACATTGCAAAGGGTGCTGATGGCGCCGCGCATAGTCTATCACCGCGGTCACCTTTGTCTCGGCAACTTCGTAGGTATAGACACCGCAGATTCCGACGCCACGCTGATGCACGTGCAGCATGATCCGGGTCGCATCGGCCCGATTCTTGCCGAAGAACTTCTCCAGCACGTGGACGACGAACTCCATCGGCGTGTAATCGTCGTTAAGCATCAGGACCTTGTACATCGACGGCGTCTTCGGCTTCGGCTTCGGCTTGACGATGACGTCGGTCGACGGTGCCCTCCTGTCCTGTCGATCACGCTCGCTCATGGCTCAAAAGTATACCTTACGTTTCCTTTCGCCGGACCCCCTGCCCGATCGGTGCGCCTGCGGCTGGGCCGCCGCCTTCGCCCGTCAATGATATCGAATCCGGGGCCGCGGAAAAGGGCCTATCAGCCCCACCGCCGCCCATGCCCCTTGCGCCCCCGGCGCCCGTCATGGTGCAGACCCGGGCACGGGGCGGGGCACAGAAGCGGATGAAGGCATGGGAAAACGATGACTTGAAGATGGTAAAGGAGGATTAAGACGACAATGGGGCCCGGCGTTTTCCCGGGCCCCATTATTTCCGTCTCCATCCACCGGGGATCATGGCCCCCCGGAGATGTCCGCACCGGCGCAGGATTTCCCGCGCCGGCGGCATATTTCATCAGCGTGAGAACGAACCGAAGAGGGTCTGCGCGCTCCGCACGGCGCGGGTCTGGACCGGCCCCACCAGCTCGCTCGTCAAGGTGAGCGAAAGCTCGGTCAGCCTGGCGGTCTCGTCGACCATTCGCTCCAGAGTGCGGCGCGCGTAGTCGGCCTGGACATCGATCGCATCGCGCAGGCTGTGCACCGTCATCAGATCCCGGGCCGCAGCCGCGCCGTCTTCCAGGGACGCGTGCACATAACCCGTCATCTCCCGGCCCAGAATTTCCATACCTTTGGCCACGACGGAGCTGCATGCCACGCAGGTCTCGAACACCTCGCGACCGGCCACGGTGAGCGTATCGTAGGGGAGGTGCAGCGGCTCCGGAGTCGTCAGGGCCGGTTCCTCGCCCTGATCCCGTTCCCCACTCGCGGTTCCGGGACGGGCCTTGGCC
>RFLL01000086.1 GCA_003693905.1 Alphaproteobacteria bacterium | reverse complement strand
CCTCCTTGATCTCTTCCGGACGGCTGCCGGCCAGCAGGCGGTCGAGCACGGCACGCTGCGCCTCGACCCGGGCTTTGGCGGCCTCGACCTCGGCTCGGTAGAGAGTGTCTTCCAGGGTTGCGAGAAGCTGTCCCTTCTCGATGCTGTCGCCCTCTTCGACCTGCATGCTTTCGATCCGGCCCGAGACGTTGAACGCAAGATCGGCTTCCCGGATATCTATGTTTCCGTAGAGGGTTATGTCCGTCGGCGGCGATTCCCGGCGGGCCAGAAAATCATAGGCGCCGTATCCGCCGCCGGCGGCTGCCGCGGCGATAAGGACAAGCAGGACAATTCGCTTCTTCCGAATCGGCATCTCTGTGCTCCGTCAGAAATCTTTTTTCATGCCCGCGTATCGGTGCCGGTACAGGTGTGCGCCTTGCGGTGTCACAACCTTGCCGTCCTCGGGCGGAGGTGCTCCTGCTGTGGTCGACTGAAGCGGACGGGCCAAAGCGTCGGATGCGGTACGGATGCTTCAATGACCGGTAGCGTGCGGCGGGTGCAACGGCATGTGGACGCGCCTGATGTGGCGGGCCACACGCGGCAGATGGTGCCGGAACAGGCGGTAGAGTCCAACCTTGACGACATTGTTCATGAGGAACCAGACCAGCGCATAGGCCCAGATCATGAGGGCGTATTTCCACCCGATGGGGGTCACGAGCCATCCGTAGACCGCGGCCAGAGTGCCGATGATCTGTGTGGCTTCGGTGGTTACGAACAACTTCCAGCTCGGCCACGGGCGATCCCAGAACCAGCCGGTGTTGCGGGTCAGGTAGATGGTGAGATGACCGGCGACCAGGAGCTTGAGGAAGATGAACGTGCGAATGACATCGCGCGAAAGATGCAGGTATTCCTCGCCGATCCAGAACAAGCCGAACGACGAGATCACGCCTGTCACCCCCAGCACCGTCGACAGGATCAGCACCCGCTGCATGTCCCAGCGCACGGGGCGCGGGGCGACGGGAGCATTGTCGTAGGCGATCATCATGATCGGGAAATCGTTGAGGATCGCCAACAGCACGATCATGATCGCGGTTACGGGATAGAAGTTGAAAACCAGAATCGACAGCGTCATGAACAGAAGCACGCGGATCGTCTCGGCGATACGGAACACCGCATAGCTGGTCATGCGCTCGAAGATCATGCGCGCTTCTTCGACGGCGCGGGTGATGACCGAAATCCCCGGTGCCGTCAACACCAGGTCGGCCGCGGCACGGGCGGCATCGGTGGCGCCGCTGACGGCGATTCCGACGTCGGCCTGTTTGAGCGCCGGGGCATCGTTGACGCCGTCGCCGGTCATGCCGACGATGTGGCCGCGCGTTTGCAGTTCCTTGACGATGTAGTACTTGTGTTCGGGGAAGACCTCGGCGAAACCGTCCGCTCTTTCGATGCAATCGCCATCGTGCGTGCCCTCGGGGGTGAAGATTTCGCTGGCAGAGACGATGTTGGTGCCAAGGTGGAGCTGACGTGCGGTTTCGCGTGCGATGGCGACGTGGTCACCCGTGACCATGCGGATGTCGAGGCCCATGTTCCTGCTGGCCTCAATGGTCTCCACCGAGTCGTCGCGCGGTGGATCGAACAACGGCAACAGCCCCAGGAATCGCCAGCGCCCATCCGCATCGCGACGCGCCACGGCGAGGGTGCGATAGCCGCGGGCGGCGAAATCGTCGACCACCGCTTCGACCTTCCGGCGCACGTCCTGATCCGGGTCGGCAAGGGCGAGGATCACCTGCGGTGCGCCTTTGGCGGCGTGGAAGCGGCGCCCCTGCGGGTCCTCGACTTCGGCTTCCGCCCGCTTGCGCACCGGATCGAAGGGCGTGAAGGAGATGGCCCGGAATCCGGAAACCTTGGCGCGGGCATCGCCAAGCGCCCTGGCAATGGCGGTGTCGATGGCATCGGCATCTTCTTCGAGCCGGGACGCAAGGGCGGCGACACTCAGAAGCTCTTCGACGTCGCGGGCCTCGAACAGGGCCGGTTCGCCGACCGCCAGTTCGTTCCTGGTCAGCGTGCCGGTCTTGTCCGAGCACAGGATGTCCATGCCCGCCATTTCCTCGATCGAAACCAGGCGCGAGACGATCGCCTTCATGCGGGCAAGCTTGGTCGCGCCTACCGCCATCGTCACCGAAAGCACGGCCGGCAATGCGACCGGGATCGCGGCGACGGTCAGGATGAGCGCGAACAGCACCGTTTCCACCAGTGGGTCGCGGCGGAACAGCGCCACCACCAGGATCAGCGCCACCAGGGCCAGGGTGGAAACGATGAGGAAGTTGCCGATGCGCAGCACCGCTTTCTGGAAGTGCGAGACCGTGCCGGCCTGTTCGACCAGCCTGGCGGTCCGGCCGAAATAGGTGTGGGCGCCGGTGGCTGTCACCACCGCCGTCATTTCACCCATCTTGGCGATTGAGCTCGAATAGGCGACGTCGCCGACCTTCTTGTCGACCGGCAGCGATTCGCCGGTCAATGCCGATTGGTCGACGCTGAGGTAATCGCCGCCGATGAGCTTGACGTCGGCCGGAATGATGTTGCCGAGACGCACGGCGATGATGTCGCCGGGCACCAGGTCCCGGGCCGGGATGGTCCGCCACTGGCCGTTGCGCAGAACCCGCGCCTTCAGCGCCAGAGTCTTCTTGAGGGCGGCGATGGCGTTGTCGGCCTTGTACTCTTCCCAGAAACTGACACCGGCATTGATCAGCAGCATGGTGACGATGATGGCGAAATCGGCCCAGTGCCGAACCGTGGCCGACAGCACGGCGGCGACCTCGATCATCCACGGGATCGGCCCCCAGAAGAACAGCAGCAGGCGCTTCAGGGGGTGGATCCGTTTTTCTTCGATCGCGTTGGGACCGTAACGCACGAGGCGCTGCTGCGCCTCGTCACCGGACAGGCCGCGTACGGGGTCGGTTTCGAGACGGCGCAGCGTCTCCTCGACCGTGAGGGAGGCGAATTCGTCTGCCGTGGCGCTTGGTGCCCCCGGCACAACGTCGTGCGACGACCGGGTGACGTCGTTCATGCGTCGCCCTCTCCTGCCGTTGTCCGCGCCGCCTCGACGGCCAGAATGTGCCGGGTGGTGGCGACGACGGTATCGGGGTTGAGGCTGATCGAATCGATGCCCTGACGCACCAGGTGCGCGGCGACTTCGGGATAGTCGGAAGGAGCTTGGCCGCAGATGCCGATGTGACGACCGTTGCGCCGGGCCCCGGCGATGGCGGCGTCGATCATGGCCAGAACACCGGGATCGCGTTCGTCGAAGTCGTGAGCGATGATTTCGGAATCGCGATCGACACCGAGCACGAGCTGGGTCAGATCGTTGGAACCGATGGAAAATCCGTCGAAGCGTTCGGCAAAGGTGTCGATGCTGACCACATTGTTGGGAATCTCGCACATGACGTAAATCTCAAGCCCGTCCTCGCCGCGCCTGAGGCCGTGTTCGGCCATGGCCGCAATCACCGCATCGGCTTCCTCGACGCGGCGGCAGAACGGAATCATCAGGCGCACGTTGGTCAGGCCCATGACGGCGCGGACCCGGTGCATGGCCCGGCACTCGAGCGCAAACCCCGCAGCATAGGCCGGATGGACATAGCGGGCAGCGCCACGGAAGCCGAGCATGGGATTGGCTTCCACCGGTTCGAACGCGCTCCCACCCAGAAGGGCGGCATATTCGTTCGACTTGAAATCCGACATGCGCACGATCACCGGCTTGGGGTGGAAGGCGGCGGCGATGGTGCCGACCCCTTCCGACAGGCGTTCGATGAAATAGTCGGCAGGATCGTCGTAGCCGCGTACCAGTGCCTCGATGCGGGCGCGCTCCTTGGGATCGGTCACCCGCTGCGGCGCCACGAGAGCCATCGGGTGCACCTTCACGAACTCGTTGATGATGAATTCCATGCGCGCAAGACCAACCCCGTCATTGGGGATGAAGCTGGTCTGAAACGCGACGTCCGGATTGCCGATGTTGATCATCACCTTTGTTCGCGGGCGGGGCAGGCCCTCGGTGGTGATCTCCTCGACCGCGATCTCGGCACGTCCGGCATAGACGTGCCCGACATCGCCTTCGGCACATGACACCGTAACTTCGGTGCCGTCGGGGATGATCTCGGTGGCACGTTCGGCACCTACCACCGCCGGGATGCCGAGCTCGCGGGCAACGAT
>RFLL01000085.1 GCA_003693905.1 Alphaproteobacteria bacterium | reverse complement strand
CGTGCGACCGATCCGGCCGCGGCGATGGCGGCCGTGGTGGGCGCCGCAACCGGTCGCCGGGGCTGAACGGGGCCTTGTGTGCACCCTCGGGTGTGCATCCCGGCCCGTGGCCAAGTCGTGTCAAGTGTTGCCGCCGTCTTCCATCGTCGTTCGTCAACTTGTTAATATCCATCGAATCCAATACGCTATGGCATCGCGTTGGGATCGGCGGCGAGGCATCGTTCGGGAACGGTTAAGACTTGTCTCGCTATAGTGCTGCAATTAGGGTTCCCGCCATCCGACGCGCCCGCCGGATTCCGGCGTTGCGCCGGAACCGGGCTTCGGGGGGCAAACCAGGCTCCGGGGGGCAAAGGATCCGGGAATTCCAGATCGAAACCGGTCCCGTGGGCCATCAGGCCAGGGGGCGAAACGTGCGATCGGCGTCGCCGGGTCCGGTGATGCCAAAGTCAGGGCAGAGAACGGCGTCAGGCTTGCGCAGTCATCGCCGCGGGCCTGCCGCCGGGGGAGAGGTCGGGTGACGTTCGGCGAATTGCGACAACGCATCGCGACTTTCCGGGACCAGGCATTCGTGCCGCGGGAGATTTTCTTCCGCTCCGGGGACCGGTTCCACCATCTTCGCGTATCGACCCGGGTCCAGAAGCTGGCGGCCGGGATGATCGGCCTGTTCGTGGCCTGGAGCGTTTATGCCACCGGCAGCTATGTCGTGACCCGCATGGTGCTGGCCGACAAGAATGCGCAGATCGAACGCCACCGTCTGGCCTATTTCGATCTGTTGAGCGAGGTCGGCGAATATCACAACCAGTTCGCCCGCATCACCAAGGATCTGGAAGAGAACCAGACCTATCTGCTGTCGCTGCTGGAACAGGACCCGCAGGGACGCAAGCGCCTGGCTGATATTCAGCAGCGGTTGAAGGAATCGCGAACCGAACACGCCCGGGTGGTCATCGCGCGCGAAGGCCTGCGCCAGAAGATGGAGCAGTTCCAGAACGACCTGCGTGATATCGCCAAGCGCAACAAGTCGCTCCAGTCGCGGGTGACGGCGATGCAGGCACTGGTCGAAAGCTCCAAGGCCGAACGCGACAAGGTGGCCGCCGCGCGGGCTCAGTTGACAAAGCGTCTGGCCGAGGTCGAGCGCCAGTTGGATCGCGAACTGGAAACCAAGCGTGCGCTGGAGGCGCAGATCGCTTCGCTGAACGCGCAGGTTGACGCCCTGGCGCGCGACAAGACGGCGTTGACGGCCGAACGCGAGCGCCTGAACGCGCACATCGCTTCCTTGCAGGAGGATCTGAACAGGGCCACCAACCGCTACGCGGCACTGGAAAATCAGGTCGCGGAATTGAACCAGTCGCTGGCCCGGGAGATCGACCGCAACGCCGAAATGGAGCGCCAGCGGGCTTATCTGCAACGCCGGGTCGGCGGGCTGGAGCAGCGACTGGTCGAATTGCGCGATGCCGGCAAGACGGTGCTCGATCGTCTCGGGCAGCGCACGCGCCTGACCATCGACGTGATCGAAAGGACCGTGCAGATGACCGGGCTCGACGTCAACAAGCTGCTGGCGCAATCCGATCCCCATCTGGGCCGGGGCGGCCCGTTCATTCCGGCCGATGATCCGGCTGTCGAGTTCGAGCCCGGAACCCAGTTGGAGGCGGCGGTGACGATGCTGGATCAGCAGATCGACCGCTGGACGGCGCTCCAGGATGTCCTGCGCAGTCTGCCGCTGTCGGCGCCGCTCAACCAGTACCGGATCAGCAGTCGCTACGGTGCCCGGCGCGATCCGGTCAACGGTCGCAAGGCCAAGCACCTCGGCCTCGATCTTGCTGCCCGGTCCGGAACGCCCGTCTATGCGACGGCACCGGGCAGGGTGGTCTATGCCGGCTGGCGCGGACGCTACGGTCGCGTGGTCGAAATCGACCACGGCTTCGGCATCCGCACCCGGTACGGTCATCTGCGCAAGATTCTGGTCAAGCGCGGTCAGGAAGTCGCAAACCGCGAGAAAATCGGCCTGGTGGGCAGTTCCGGGCGCAGCACCGGGCCTCACGTTCACTATGAAATCCGCTATAAGGGACGGGCGCAGAACCCATCCAAATTCCTTCAGGCAGGCAACTATGTTTTTAAAGGGTAGCAAGAGCGGCGGCAAAAAGACCAAACCGAACATTCCGGAGGTGCCGCCAATCCCATCTCCGGCTTCGCCGCCGGCCTCGCGGCGCGATACGCCGCCGCCGGCTGCGGCGCGTTCCGAGACGCCGCCGGGCGCGGGAACGCCGTCGATCATCAGCGCCGATCTCAAAATCGTCGGCAACCTCAACAGCAACGGCGATCTTCAGATCGACGGCCGGGTCGAAGGAGACATCGCCAGCCGGCGGTTGACCATCGGCCAGGGCGCGGTCGTGCACGGCGCCGTGGTGGCCGAATCGGTGCGCGTCTATGGCCGCATCCATGGCGAGATCCGGGCCGACAGCGTCATGCTGGCCAAGACCGCAGAGGTCGAGGGCGATATCGCCCACCGCACCTTGTCGATGGAGGCCGGGGCTTCGGTCGCCGGTCGGCTGACCCGGCTCGAGACGCCGACGGGCGACACCCGGGAACGCGCCCGCCCCGCTGCCGGCGAGAGCGCGTCCGCGCCGCACACAGGCGGTTCGTCCAGCACTTGAGCCCGCGCCGGGTTCAAGGCCGGGGGCAGGGGCACCGGGGGCGACGTCTTTCCCGGGCCTTCTCAGGCGATGATGGCGGCATAGGCCGCCGGATCGACGTTGCCGCCGGACAGCGTCAGGGCAACGGTTTTTCCGCCGGCGTCGAAGCGCCCCGACAGTACCGCGGCCAGCGCCACGGCGCCGCCCGGCTCGACCACCACCTTGAGGGTCCGGAACGCGAAGGCCATGGCGGCCCTGACGTCGTCGTCGCTGACCGTGACGCCGCCGGCCGCCAGACGGCGGTTGAGAGCGAAGGTCAGCACCCCCGGTATCGGCGCTAGCAAGGCGTCGCAGATCGACCGTGCACCAGGCGGGTTGGCAAGGCGCGCGCCGGCGGCAAGCGAGCGCCGGGTGTCGTCGAAGCCTTCGGGTTCGACCGTGTAGAGCGCGGTGCGCGGGCTCAGCTCGGCCAGAGCCAGCGCACAGCCGGCGCTCAGCCCGCCGCCGCCGCAACAGACCAGAAGCGCATCGAGCTCGGCGCCGGCCTCGCGGGCCTGTTCGGCGATTTCCAGCCCG
>RFLL01000084.1 GCA_003693905.1 Alphaproteobacteria bacterium | reverse complement strand
GTCCTGAAGAGCAGGGGCCTGTCATGGACACGATCGTCGCCCTGGCCACCGCCCGGGGGCGCGCGGGTGTTGCCGTCATCCGGGTTTCGGGTGAGGCGGCGTGGACCGTGTGCGAGCGCATATGCGGGCGTGTTCCGCCGGAGCGCGTTGCGACGCTGAGCGCGATGCGTGATGCCGACGGACGGCTGATCGATCGCGGGCTCGTGCTGGTTTTCGATGCCGGGCGCAGCTTTACCGGCGAGAAGGTGTGCGAATTCCAGGTGCATGGCAGTATCGCGGTGGTATCTGCGATGATCGCGGCATGCCTCGCCGTGGAGGGGGTTAGAGCGGCTGAACCCGGAGAGTTCACGCGACGTGCCTTCATTTCCGGACGCATGGATCTGACCGAAGTTGAAGCCTTGGCGGATCTGATCGACGCGGAGACGGAAGCGCAGCGGCGGATGGCCGTTCAGATGCTCGACGGATCGGCGGGTCGTCTGGTAGATGCATGGCGGCAGGATCTTCTCGAGGCGCTTGCCATGCTGGAAGCAGCCATGGATTTCGCCGACGAAGAACTGCCGGAAGATCTGACAGAACATGTCAGGAGCCCGCTGTTGCGTCTCGTCGATGGGCTGAGGAGCCAGCTGGCCGGAAGAAAAGCGGCTGAGGCCGTTCGTGAAGGCTTCGAGGTTGCCATCGTTGGAAAGGTCAATGCAGGCAAGTCTACGCTGCTGAATGCGCTGGCGCGGCGAGACGCTGCGATCACATCGGAGCGTGCAGGGACGACTCGAGACGTGATCGAAGTCCGTATGGATATCGACGGAGTTGCCGTGACGTTGATAGATACGGCGGGTCTTCGAGCTACCGAAGACGAAATTGAAAAGATTGGCATCGAACGCGGGATGCAGCGAGCGTCGCAAGCGGATCTGAGGATTTGCCTGTTGTCCGAACCGGAAGAAGAACCACCTGGAATTGTTGGTCCGAATGACATTATTCTGTTGTCGAAGGCAGATCTTTGGGGGCTTCCAGGGGTGAGCGGCAAGACCGGTGAGGGGGTGGAAAAGCTCGTTCGTGAAATTTCCTCAAGGCTGGTCTCATTGACGCGGGAATCGCCGGTGTTTACCCGCGAGCGCCATTTTGACAAGCTGGATCGCGCGGCGATTTGCGTTGAAAGTGTCTTGGAGTATGTAGAGCGAGGAGACACATGCTGGGAGCTTGCCAGCGAGCAGTTGCGCGATGCACTCCGGTGTTTGGATGGCATTGTTGGCCGTGTTGATGTAGAAGACGTGCTTGGGCGGATCTTCTCGTCGTTCTGCATTGGGAAGTAGGGGACGTTTCACGTGAAACACTTCGATGTCGTTATCGTCGGCGGTGGTCATGGTGGCGTGGAGGCCGCACTGGCCGCGGCGCGCCGTGGAGCGCGGACCGCGTTGATAACGTTCCGGGCGTCCGATCTTGGCGTGATGTCGTGCAATCCAGCGATCGGCGGCATTGGTAAGGGGCACCTTGTGCGCGAGATTGATGCCCTCGATGGCGTCATGGGCCTCGCGGCGGACTATTCGGGGATCCAGTTTCGTCTATTGAACAGATCGAGAGGACCTGCAGTTCGCGGTCCCCGGGTTCAGTCGGACCGGAAAAGATACGCGCAGTTCGTCGCAAATCATGTCCGGCGTCAGCCGCTTCTATCGTTAATCGAGCAGGAGGTCGTTGACCTGCTGCAAGAGGGGCAGAAGGTCCGCGGCGTGGTCCTGGCTGATGGTTCTCACGTCGAGTGTCGTGCAGTTGTATTGACGACCGGAACATTCCTGCGTGGGGAGATTCATATCGGGTTCGAGCGGCTGCCGGCTGGTAGGCGAGGAGCCAGTTCGTCTGTTCGCCTCGCGGACAGAATACGGGATCTGGGGGTTGCCTATGGCAGGCTAAAGACGGGAACACCGGCCAGGCTCATCTACAGGACGATCGATTGGGACCGGCTGGAGATGCAGCCAGGTGACGCGCGCCCGTCGATGATGTCGTTTCTGAACAAGGCGCCGGTCGCGCCTCAGGTTGGTTGCGGTGTCACCGAAACCAATCCGAAGACACATGAGATCATTCGGCGCAATCTTTCGAAATCGGCAATGAGATCTGGCAATATTTCCGGCGTTGGGCCGCGGTATTGTCCGTCGGTAGAAGACAAGATCACTCGCTTTGCCGAAAAGGAGTCGCACAACATCTTTCTGGAACCGGAAGGCCTGGAAAGCGAACTTGTGTATCCCAATGGCGTCTCCACCTCGCTTCCGGCGGACGTGCAGCTTGAATTTCTTCAGACTATCCGAGGCTTGGAGAATGTCGAGGTCGCGCATTTCGGCTATGCAATTGAGTATGATTATATCGACCCGAGAACGCTGAGCCACACGCTCGAATCGAAGCTTCTGACCGGCCTGTTCCTTGCCGGGCAAATCAACGGAACAACGGGATACGAAGAGGCTGCGGCGCAAGGTATTGTTGCTGGCGCGAATGCCGCCGCGCTGGCGCTGGATCTCGAGGCACTCAAACTAACGCGTCG
>RFLL01000083.1 GCA_003693905.1 Alphaproteobacteria bacterium | reverse complement strand
TCGTAAAACTGACTCCGTCGACCGCCTTGACGTGGCCGACGGTGCGCGAAAAGACCATGCCCTTGGTGATCTCGAAATGCTTGCGCAGGTCGCGCACCTCAAGCAGCACCTCGGCCGGTGCGTCCGACCGGTTCTCATGCGGTGTCACAGCCGGCAGAGCGCTCATGAAACCTCCGCATGCAGGGCCGCGACCTGCCAGCAGGCCGAGGCGTGGTGGTTTCCGACGGATGCCAGAGGCGGCACTTCGGTGGCGCACCGTGCGACGGCGAAGCGACAGCGCGGCCGGAAGGCGCATCCCGCGATCGGCCGGGTCAGGTCGACCGGGTTGCCCGGTATTGGGTCGAGCGGCACACCACGCGGCCGGTCGAGGCGCGGCACCGAGTTGAGCAGCCCGGCGGTGTAGGGATGGCTCGGCCGGCGATAGATTTCATCGGCCGGCCCCTGCTCGACGACCCGGCCGCCGTACATCACGTTCACGCGGTGGGCATAGCGCGCGACGATGCCGAGGTTGTGGGTGATGAGTATCAGAGCGACGCCGAGCCGGCGCGACAGGTCCTGCATCAGTGACAGGATCTGCGCCTGAATGGTGACGTCGAGGGCAGTGGTCGGCTCGTCGGCGATGATCAGTGGCGGCTCGCAGCTCAGCGCCATGGCGATCATCACCCGCTGGCGCATGCCACCGCTGAGATGATGGGGATACTGCGTCAGGCGGCGCTGCGGATCGGAGATGCCGACCATGCCGAGAAGCTCGACGGCGCGCGTGTGGGCCTGTTTCGGCGTCAACCCGAGGTGCAGTTCCATCGATTCGCTCAATTGCCGCCCGATCGACAGAACCGGGTTGAGCGACGTCATCGGCTCCTGAAAGATCATGGCGATCTTACGCCCGCGGACACGCCGGATGCCGTCTTCGTCGAGGTCGAGCAGGTTCTGGCCCTGAAAGCGGATCACGCCGCCGACAATGCGTCCCGGCGGTTGCGGCACCAGACCAAGGATGGCCAGTGCGCTGACCGACTTGCCGCTGCCCGATTCACCGACGACGGCAATGATCTCGCCTTCGGAGACGTTGTAGGAGACATCATTCACGGCCGGTACGACGCCACCGCCGGGCAGGGCGAATTCGACCGAAAGATTCTCGACTTCCAAAAGGCAGCCCACCGAATGCCTCCCGTCCCCCTGTTCATCGTCGTTCGCGGCCAATTAAGCAGGCCGGCTTAAACGTTAACGTCTGCTCCAACCTCCGGTCCGGAGGTTCTGTTTTCTTCACTGCCCGGTCCAGGGCCTGCGGGTGCGAACGTCCGTACCTACGTTGCGCACGCTCAACACAGATGTCCCCGCGGGTTCCGGGTTTCGCTACACCGCGGTCACGGCACGCATCGCCAGAGTTCGGACATCTCCCTGCGATTTTCCGTCAGATCCGGTGTGCGCGATTCTTGCCTGTCTTGCCTGGTTCGTTTCTTGGCTTGGCTCTTTCCGCCCGCAGCATTATTGTACATACGTTATCAATATCGATAATGATTGTTGCGACTGTATTCCCCGACTGTCAACATGAGATCCATACGAGATCATGCATACGCTAGCACAGAATGCGCGTGCGGCCGGGTCACGTTTTCTCGGCGTGCGCAAAGGTAACGTCGTCTACCATGCGATCAAACGCTCGATCCTGCTGCGCGAGGCGCGGCCGGGGACCCTTCTGCTCGAACAGCATATTGCCACCGAATACGGATGCAGCCAGGGGACGGTGCGCGAGGCGCTGCTGCGCCTCGAACAGGACGGTTTGGTTACGCGTCGCGGCTATCGCGGTACCGTGGTCTCGGACACCACGCTGGAGGAGGCGGCGCGCATGGCGATCATTCGCATCGAGCTGGAGATGGCCGGGGCGCGCCGCGCCGCCCTCGGCCTGCCGGACGAGGACATTGCCGAGCTCACCGAAGCGATCGAGCAGATGGAGGAGGCAAGCCGCGCCGGCGACCCTTATCTGTGCAGCGAACTGGACCGGGCCTTTCACCTCCGCATTTTCCAGGCCGCCGGCATGCCGGCGCTGGAGCCGATCCTGATGCGCTGTGCTCTGCACATGCATCGCTACACCTTTGGCAATGCGGACAAGTGCAGCCAGCATGAAACGCCTGTCGCCGCACAGCATGCAGCGATCCTGCGTGCGCTTCAAGCCGGCGATGCCGAGGCCGCGGCGGCGGCGGTGCGCGACCATATCGAGGCGGTGATCGACCTGTGGGCACCGACGCTGCGCCGCGCGATCGAAGCCAGCGCGACGGGGCGGCATGATGGGGCGGAACCGAGCCCGGACCCGGCCGCGCAGATGCCGGGCCGGCTGTAACCGGATGATCTACAGCAGGGTGCCGGCCGCCTCGACGACTATGAAGCCGCCGATGATGACGGTGAGACTGCCGGTGGCAATCTGAAGCCCGCGATGGGCCCAGGTCATGGCCCGGGCGGTGAAGCTGAGGGGGATGGCCATTGCTGCCGACAGCAGCGCCATGCCGACGATCGACCCGGCCCCGAAGATCGCGACATAGACCAGTCCCGACCAGCCCGAACGCAGACCGGTGACGGCCAGCAGCAGCAGTGCCGCCGAGCCGGCCAGCCCGTGCATCAGGCCGACGGCGAAGGTCCGCACCGGCAGCCCCGGCGGATGGGTGTGCTCGTGTCGGGTCGGATCGTGCGGCCCCGTGTCGCCGTCATGGCTGTGGGCATGAATGTGGACCACGCCGTCGGTGTGGGCATGGGCGTGGAAATGCACCCGCGCCCGTACCAGACGACGGAAAACGTCGAGGCCGAGGCCGACGAGCATGACGCCGACGGCCAGCTCCAGGGCCGCCGCCGTGCGGGCGGGCAGGCCGATCCCGAGCACGATGGCGATACCGGCGAAAACGAACAGCGATGTCGCATGCCCGATTCCCCACGCGGTGCCGTGGCGCACGATGGCGCGCAGCGATCGTTCGCCGGAGGCAAGGCTGGCCACCGCGGCGACATGATCGGCCTCGAGCGCATGCTGCATGCCGATCAGGAAACCGAGAGCAAGGAACGAAAGCATGGCGTGTGCGGACCGTCGGGACCCGGGCGGGGTGTGGCTTCAATGCGAAGCAATGATTTCAACGCCGTGACGGGCGCCGTTCGTCAAACGACGAACGACAAGCCCGGTTGTTCCACCACGTTGGAATATGGCACCTTACGCAATCCCGAAAACGGCACAAGCCGAAAGGGCCGTTCGCACCACCGGCGGACGGACGTTGTGGCAGTGGGAACATCATGGACGGGACACTGCGCGTACGGATCTGGAAGGGGGGCGCCGACGGAGCGTTGCGCACCTTCGAGGTGCCGCACCGTGCCAACCAGACGGTGCTCGACGTCGTCACCTGGGTCCAGCGCAACCGTGATCCGGCGCTCGCCTATCGCTTCGCTTGCCGGGTCGGGATGTGCGGGTCGTGCGCCATGACCGTCAACGGGGTACCGCGGTGGACCTGCCGCACCCACGTATCGCGAGTGGTCCGCGGCGACGCCCTGACGATCGAACCGCTGCGCAATCTGCCGGTCATCAAGGATCTGGCCTGTGACATGACGCCGTTTTTCGAGAAGTGGCAGGCCGCGCACGGCCGCTTCGTACCGACCGCCGGGCGCACCGATCCTCCGGTGCGGATGGCCCCGGATTCGCCGCACCGCCGGGCCGTCGATGCCGGGATCGAATGCATCAATTGCGCGGTGTGCCATGCCGCCTGCGATGTCGTGGCCTGGAATCCTGATTATCTGGGGCCGGCGGCGCTGAACCGGGCCTGGACGTTGCACAACGACATCCGCGACGGCGCTCGCGCGGCGCGTCTGCGTGCGGTGGCCGGCGACGGCGGATGCACGAACTGCCACAGTCATCAGGCCTGCATGCAGGTATGCCCCAAGGCGCTCAACCCGACCGCCGCGATTGCCGGTCTGAAGCGCGCCGTGGCCGGGGCCGTGCTGCGCGGGCGGCTGTAATCCATGCGTGCCGCCCATCTGTTCCTGGCTCAGCGCATCAGCGCTATCATCCTGGCGCCGCTGGTGCTCGTGCACCTGGGGCTGATCGTCTATGCCATGCGCGGCGGCCTGTCGGCGGCCGAGATTCTGGCGCGCACCCAGGGCAGCGCCCTGTGGGCCGCGTTCTACGGTCTGTTCGTCGTGGCCGCCGCCGTTCATGCTGCCATCGGGGTACGTACCATGATCGCCGAATCGTTCGGTTGGCGCGGGCGCATGCTGGATGGGCTGACATTGGCCGTCGGGCTGGGACTGTTCGGACTGGGGGCGCGGGCGGTGGCCGCGGTGGTGCTGTGAGACCGCTGCAACGCGGCAATCCCCTGTGGTGGGCGTTCGTCGTGCACCGTCTGTCCGGGGTCGCGCTGGCGCTTTTCCTGCCGCTGCATTTTCTGGTTCTTGGCACCGCCGTGCGCGGCGCGGCGGCGCTCGACGGTGCCCTGGCGTGGACCGCCTCGGGCTGGGTCAAGGCAGCGGAACTGGGCCTCGTCGTGCTGCTGGCGGTGCATCTTCTCGGCGGCCTGCGTCTGCTCGCGGTCGAATTCCTGCCTTGGCGGAATGGTCAGGCGGGCCTGGCCGCGGCTGCCGGTGCGGTTTCGCTGGTTATAGGTTTTGTTTTTCTTGTCAACGCCCTGTAACGCGATGCTGGAGTGGCACGATACCGATATCCTGATCCTGGGTAGCGGTGGTGCCGGCCTGTTCGCGGCGCTTCATGCATTGCAGGCCAATCCGGCCCTGCGCGTCACCGTCGCAGTCAAGGGGCTGCTCGGCAAAAGCGGCTGCACCCGCATGGTGCAGGGCGGCTACAACGTCTCTCTCCATCCCGGCGATTCGGTCGAGCGTCATTTCATGGATACCGTGGTCGGCGGCAAATGGCTGCCCGACCAGGCGCTGGCCTGGCGCCTGTGCGCCACCGCACCGGAACGGGTGCAGGAGCTGGAAAACGAAATCGGCTGTTTCTTCGACCGCAATCCCGACGGCACCCTGCACGGCAAGGCGTTCGCCGGGCAGAGCTTCGACCGCACCGTGCACAAGGGCGATCTGACCGGCATCGAAATCATCAACCGCCTGATGGAGCAGGTCTGGGCGCGCCCCGTGGAGCGGCTGGAGGAACACCGCGCCCTGGCCCTGATTCCGGCGTCGGACGGGGCCTCTCTGTCGGGCGTCCTCCTGGTCGACATGCGCAGCGGCGCCTTTCGCTTCGTGCGCGCACGGGCGGTTCTGCTGGCCACCGGCGGCGGGCCGACCATGTACCGCTATCACACGCCTTCGGGCGACAAGAGCATGGACGGCCTGGCGATGGCGTTGCGCGTCGGCCTCGGCCTGCGTGACATGGAGATGGTGCAGTTCCACCCCACCGGGCTGCTGGCCGGGCAGGAGACGCGCATGACCGGTACCGTGCTGGAGGAAGGCTTGCGCGGTGCCGGCGGCTATCTGCTCGACGGTGCCGGGCGGCGCTTCATGCTCGATTACGATCCCCGCGGCGAGCGCGCCACCCGCGATATTGTCAGCCGCGCCATGTATGCCGAGATGCGCAAGGGCAATACCACGCCGGGCGGCGGCCTCTACATTCAGATGAGTCATCTCGGTCCCGACGAGGTGCGGCGTCAGTTCAGGGGCATGGTGCAGCGTTGTGCCGACTGCGGCTTCGATCTGGCCGGCGGCCGGGTCGAGGTGGTGCCGACCGCCCATTACCTGATGGGCGGTGTGATTTGTGACGAGACCACCGCAACCGCCTTGCCCGGTCTGTTCG
>RFLL01000082.1 GCA_003693905.1 Alphaproteobacteria bacterium | reverse complement strand
GTGCAGATCCAGGCTTTGCAGATAGCGCAGGCCGCCGTGGGCGATGCGCAGGCTGTTGTGACTCGTCGCCGCGGCGAAGTCGGCGCGCTCGATCAGGATCGGCCGCAAGCCCCGACGCACCGCCTCCAGCGCCGTCATGATGCCGTAGACGCCGCCGCCGACAATGGCCAGATCGTAATCGGCCGCGGCCAGCCCCTGCGGGTCGCGCGGGTTCAGCATGGCCGCCGCCCCGCCTCACCCGGCCGCAGCCAGCCAGCGGTCGCGCCAGGCCTGAAACACCATCAGCGACCACAGGACATGGCTGTGATTGGCGCGACCGGACAGATGCTCGGCCTTCAGGCGCTCGACACAGGCCGTCGAGAACACCCCTTCCTCGCGCAGCCGCCGGGGTGCGAGCAGCGACTCCATCAACGGCCGGAATTCGCCCGCAAGCCAGGTTTTGATCGGAATGCTGAACCCTTCCTTGGGGCGATAGACGCACTCCGCCGGCACGTGGCGTGCCGCCACCCGTTTGAGCAGCACCTTGGTCCGGCGGAACGTGACCTTGTGCTCCTGCGGAATGCGGAAGGCGAGCGCCACCAGCTCCGGATCGAGATAGGGCACCCGCGCTTCCAATGACACCGCCATCGACATGCGGTCGACCTTGACCAGGATGTTGTCGCACAGATAGCTCTTGAGATCGACGTAGAGGCTGCGGTTGAGGGGATCGCGTGCGCCCGCGCGTGCGAACAGTGCGGTAATGTGGCCGTCCACCGGGGCCGTCATGGCCGTCCGGGCCTCGGGCGTGAACAGGGATTCACGCACGCCGCCGTCGAACACGCGCCAGCGGGCATGACCGAGCGCGGCCGGATGGGCCAGTCCCTCGACGAAGCGTTTGGCCTTGTTGACCAGTCCTTTCTTGACCGGACGCGGGCGCAGCGCGCGCACCACCGGCTCGATCACCCCGGCACGCACCAGGCGCGGCAGGCGCGCATACATCCGCGCCCAGCCGTCGGCGAGATAGGTTTCGTAGCCGCCGAACAGCTCGTCCCCGCCGTCGCCGCCCAGCGCCACGGTCACGTGCTCGCGCGCCAGACGCGAGACGAGATAGGTCGGGAAGATGGAGAAATCTCCGATCGGATCGTCGAGATGGGTCATCAGGTCGTCGAACAGATCGACCACCGTGGGCGCGATGATCCGGTCGTGATGATCGACGCCGAGGTGGCGCGCCACGCGCCGCGCCCAGTCGAGCTCGTTGTAGGACGGGTCGTCGAAACCGATGCTGAACGTGGTTGCCGGTCCCATCGCCGCAACCATCAGCGAAGAATCGACGCCGCCCGACAGGAAGGCACCCAGCGGCACGTCGCTGACCAGTTGCCGGCGCACGCATTCGGCGAACCTGGCATCGACCGCTTCGGCCCATGCCTCCGCGCTCATGGTGCGATCCTCGGCCTCATCCGGCACGTCCCAATAGGCCCGCGGTGCACAGCGCGGATCGTCGAGGTCGATCTCGATCAGGTGCCCCGGCTCCAGCTTGCGCACCGCACCGAGCAGGGTTGCCGCACCGGGGACGTATTCCCAGGCGATGAACTGGGCCAGTGCATCGTGGTCGAGCGTGCGCGCGACCAAGCCGCTGGCCAGCACCGCCTTGATCTCCGATCCCCACACCAAATAGGGCGGTACGAACGCATAGTAGAGCGGCTTGACACCGACATGATCGCGCGCCAGCAGCAGCCGGCGCCGGCGCGTGTCGTACACGGCAAAGGCGAACATGCCGTTCATCACCTCGGGGCAGCGGCTTCCGTACTCCTCGTAGGCGTGAACGATGACTTCGGTATCGCAGCGGGTCGCAAAGCGGTGACCGCGCGCTTCCAGGTCGCGGCGCAGTTCGCGGAAATTGTAGATCTCGCCGTTCTGGACGGCAAAGATACTGTGGTCTTCGTTGTAGATCGGCTGATGCCCGCCGGCGACGTCGATGATCGACAGTCGGCGCATGCCGAAGCCGACTCCGTCGGCGATCTCGATCCCCTGATCGTCGGGGCCGCGATGGACCAGCGTCGCACACATGGCCTCGATCTGCGCGCGCCGCGGCGCTGGAGCATCAGCAAAGGCAGCGATGCCGACGATTCCGCACATCGGTTCAGGCCAGACGCCGAAGCAGACGGCGCAGCTTGGCGACGTAGGCCGCCCGGGAATACTTGCACGCGTAAAGGCGCTGTGCCGCGGCGATGCGTTCTGCGCGCGCCGGGGCATCATGCAGTGCGGCGACGAGGGCGTCGGCGAACGCCGCCGGTTCCGGTTGCGCAAGAAAGGCGACCTTGTCGTCCAGAACCTGCCGATGCGAATAGATGTCGGTCGCCACCAGGGGGATGCCGCTGGCCAGTTGCTCGTAGACCTTGAGCGGCGTGTTGGTGCCGTGGATCCGCGGCGAGACCTGAACCGCCGCGCGCGCCACCAAGCGCCGCGCCGCGCGCTGCGGCAGGCGACCGGTGAAGTAACAATGCGCAGCAATGTCGAGTTCGCGCGCCAGGGCGCGGTAGGCCGCCACCTGCTCCGGCGTACCGCCGACGATCAGCAGAAATGAATCGGGCGCCCGCGCGCGGGCGGCGGCAAAGGCGCGCAGCAGAAGCTCGATGCCCTGATAGGGTTCGAGCGTACCGGCGTAGACGATGAGCGGCCTATCGGCGGGAATGGCAACCTGCGTCCCGTCCTGCGCATCCGCCATCGGACGCGCCAGGCGCACGTCCTCGAAAATCGAGTTCTCGATCAGCTCGTGCTTGTCGGGGTCGTCGAGCAGCCTCAGCGCATAGTCGGCCAGATCGGGACAGATCGTGATCACCGCATCGGCGGCGCGCAGCGATGCGCGCTCCAGCCACGCGAACGTGCCGATCAGGAGGCGCGATCTGGTGAAGCCGAAATTGGTGAGCTGCTGCGGCAGGCTGGAATGCATATCGTAGACCAGTTTGAAGCGGAAGATCGACTTCAGCGGCAGGCAGAAGAACACCGCTTCCTCGTGAGCATGAACGAAATCGTAACGGTGGCGCAGCAGCAGGGCGCAAGTCCACAGAACAAGAAAGACGTCGAGGAAGAGCTTGAGCGGCGACGGCCCGATCTTGACTTCGCCCAGCCGGCGGAACGCCGGGATGCGGATGATGCGCACCCCGTCGATGGTCACGTCCTCGCCGCGGCCGTAGGTCAGAAGATCGACCCGCACCCCCTGCTCGGCGGTGACCAGCGTGCGGTAATAGACGCTGAGCGGCGTGCCGCGGGGGGTGAAGAACGGCTGCGGCGCAATCACCAAGGCACGGCGCGGCATCGCCGGTGCCGTTTCGCTCGTTGCATCGGTGGTTCCGGTCGTCATCACGCCCACCCGCGTTTGCGCAGTTGCATCCGGATCTGATGGCGCACGAAGCGGCCCGGACTTTCCAGACGACCATAGACCGGCGGCTGGACATCGAGGCTGCGCAGCGCCGCCAGGACCGCCGCCGCCGGATGCGCGGGATCGACCGCCGTTGCGACGATGACGCCGAAGCCGCCGGCCCGGCCGGCCTCGGATGGAAACGGCAGCGGATC
>RFLL01000081.1 GCA_003693905.1 Alphaproteobacteria bacterium | reverse complement strand
GCGCCGATGCTGACCTTCATTCTGGCCCTGCTCGGGTGGGCGGTGATTCCCTTCGGCGAGGGGATCGTTCTGGCCGACATCAACGTCGGCATCCTCTATCTGTTCGCGATCTCCTCGCTCGGCGTCTACGGCGTCATCATGGCCGGCTGGGCCTCGAACTCGAAGTACCCGTTTCTGGGCGCGCTGCGCTCGGCGGCGCAGATGGTGTCCTACGAAGTCTCGATGGGCTTCGTCATCATCACGGTGCTGATCCTGGTCGGGTCGCTGCGGCTCAGCGACATCGTGCTGGCGCAGAAGACGATCTGGTTCTGCGTGCCGCTGCTGCCGATGTTCGTGGTGTTCTTCATCTCGACACTGGCCGAGACCAATCGCTCGCCGTTCGATCTACCGGAAGGCGAATCGGAGCTTGTGGCCGGGTTCTTCCTGGAATACTCGGCGATTCCCTTTGCCCTGTTCTTCCTCGGCGAATACGCCAACATGATCCTGATGAGCGCCATGACCACCATCCTGTTCCTGGGCGGGTGGTTGCCGATCGTCGATATCGCGCCGTTCAACTGGATCCCGGGGCCGGTGTGGTTCGCCGGCAAGGTGGCGCTGGTGCTGTTCTTCTTCCTGTGGGTCCGGGCGACCTTCCCGCGCTATCGCTACGATCAGCTCATGCGTCTGGGGTGGAAGGTTTTTCTGCCGCTGTCGCTGGCCTGGGTCGTGCTGACCGCAGGGGTCGCCGTGACCTTCGATCTGGTGCCGGTGCGATGAGCGGGCAGAGCGCACGCCTGCTTCTCGGGGGCCTTGTCACGGGCCGCCTGCCGGCTATGGTAGGCGCCGCCGGGCTCTCCCGGCCCGGCGGGGCCCGATTGTACGAACACAGAGGCTGAGCGATGGGTGTCATCGATCGCGGCATTCGCAGTCTGCTGCTGAGCGAGCTGCTCGGCGGGCTTGCCTTGACGCTGCGGTATATGTTCAAGCCGAAGGTCACCCTCAACTATCCTTTCGAAAAAGGGCCGCTCAGTCCGCGCTTTCGCGGCGAACATGCCCTGCGCCGCTATCCCAACGGGGAAGAACGCTGTATCGCCTGCAAGCTGTGCGAAGCGATCTGTCCGGCGCTGGCTATCACCATCGAGGCCGAGCCGCGCGCCGACGGCAGCCGGCGTACGACACGTTATGACATCGACATGACGAAGTGCATCTACTGCGGCTATTGCCAGGAAGCCTGCCCGGTCGATGCGATCGTCGAAGGGCCGAATTTCGAGTTTGCCACCGAAACCCACGAAGAGCTGCTCTACGACAAGGAAAAGCTGCTGGCGAACGGGGATCGGTGGGAGGCGGAAATCGCACTCGATCTGGCTTTGGACGCGCCGTACCGATAGCTGCGCGGATACCGGTGCAACCGGCCGCAGCCGGAGGGCGGGGCAGCAGCGATGAAGGGCCGGAGCTGAAAGACCGGCACCGGGAGCCCGGCGGGGGCCGGGGCGCGACGGAAACCGGGAGCCGACGGGAACAGAGCGACGGGACAGAGAGGGACGGGGGATGATAGTTCAGGCGCTGGCGTTCTATCTGTTCGCCGCGATTACTGTGGCGGCGGCGGTGATGGTGATTTCCGCCCGCAATCCCGTGCATTCGGTGCTGTTCCTGATTCTGGCCTTCTTCAACGCGGCGGCCCTGTTCATCCTGATGGGGGCCGAATTCCTGGCCATGATCCTGGTCGTCGTCTATGTCGGCGCGGTCGCCGTCCTGTTCCTGTTCGTGGTCATGATGCTGGACATCGACGTGACCGAGCTGCGCCAGGGATTTCTCCAGTACCTGCCGATCGGGGGGCTGATCGGCCTGATCCTTCTGATCGAGCTCGTGATGGTGGCGGGGACGTGGTACATCGCCCCCGAAGCCGCCGCGGTGGCCAGCGTACCGATGCCGCCGCCGGACCAGGTGACGAACACCGAGGCGCTGGGCCGGATTCTCTATACCAAGTACGTCTATCTGTTTCAGGCCGCCGGCCTGATCCTTCTGGTGGCGATGGTTGGTGCCATCGTACTGACCCTGCGCCGGCGTGCCGACGTGCGCCGGCAGTCGATCAGCCGGCAGGTGTCGCTGCGCCGCGATCAGGCGATCGAGGTCAAGCACGTGCCCAGTCGAACCGGCGTGTGAGCGGGGGCGCGTTGATGTCGGTGCCGTCCTGCCCGATCACCCGGTCGTGTCCGCCCCTTGCCGTTTGCCGTGGAAGTTGACGCCATGTTGGAAATCGGCCTTGCCCATTATCTGACGGTTGCCGCGATTCTGTTCACGCTGGGAATTTTCGGCATCTTTCTCAACCGCAAGAACGTCATCATCATCCTGATGTCGATCGAGCTGATGCTGCTGGCGGTGAACATCAACCTGGTCGCCTTTTCGACGCATCTCGAAGACCTGGTCGGCCAGGTGTTCGCGATGTTCGTATTGACCGTCGCCGCGGCCGAAGCGGCCATCGGGCTGGCCATTCTGGTTGTGTTTTTCCGCAACCGCGGATCCATCGCGGTTGAAGACATCAATATGCTGAAAGGCTAGACGCGGTGATCGAAACTCTGATCGTCCTTCTGCCGCTGATTGGCGCCGCCATCGCCGGACTGTTCGGCCGTTTCATCGGCGACCGCGGTGCCCAGCTCGTCACCTGCGGCCTGCTCGGGCTGTCGGCGATCCTGTCGATCTTCGTGTTCAAGGATGTTGCCATCGACGGCAACACCCGGGTGACGGAACTGTTCACCTGGGTCGATTCCGGCACTTTCGAGGTGTCGTGGGCGGTCAAGCTCGATACCTTGAGCGCGGTCATGCTGCTGGTGGTCACAGTCATATCGTCGCTGATCCACGTCTATTCGATCGGCTACATGGCCCATGACAAGTCGATCCCGCGCTTCTTCTCGTACCTCAGCCTGTTCACCTTCTTCATGCTGGCGCTAGTCACCGCCGACAACCTGGTGCAGATGTATTTCGGCTGGGAAGGGGTCGGTCTGGCGTCCTACCTGCTGATCGGCTTCTGGTACACGCGCCCGAGCGCCTGTGCCGCGGCGATCAAGGCGTTTCTGGTCAACCGCGTCGGTGACGCCGGCTTCGCGCTGGGCATCGTCGGAACCTTCATGCTGTTCGGTGCCGTCGGCTTCGAGGAGATCTTCGCCACCGCGCCGCAGATGGCGGGGGCGACCCTCACCTTCATCGGCCTGGAAGGGCACGCTTTGACCATCCTGTGCCTGCTGCTGTTCATCGGCGCCATGGGCAAATCGGCGCAGATCGTCCTCCACACCTGGTTGCCCGATGCGATGGAAGGCCCGACCCCGGTCTCCGCCCTCATCCATGCTGCGACGATGGTCACCGCCGGCGTGTTCATGGTCGCGCGCCTGTCGCCGATGTTCGAGTACGCGCCGGCGGCGCTCGAGGTCGTCACCGTGGTCGGTGCGACGACGGCGTTCTTCGCCGCCACAGTCGGCCTGACACAGTTCGACATCAAGCGCGTCATCGCCTATTCGACTTGTTCGCAGCTCGGGTACATGTTCTTTGCCGCCGGCGTGTCGGCCTACAGCGCCGCCATCTTTCACCTCATGACCCATGCCTTCTTCAAGGCGCTGCTGTTCCTCGGCGCCGGGTCGGTGATTCACGCCATGTCGGACGAGCAGGACATGCGCAGGATGGGCGGCATCTGGCGCATGATCCCGGTCACCTATGCGGTGATGTGGATCGGTTCGTTGGCGCTGGCCGGGATTCCCCCGTTCGCCGGCTATTTCTCCAAGGACATGATCCTGGAAGCCGCCTACGCGGCGCACAGCGCGGTTGGATCGTATGCCTTCTGGCTCGGCATTGCCGCGGCGTTCATGACCGCGTTCTATTCCTGGCGCCTGCTGTTCATGACCTTCCACGGGTCGCCGCGCGCCGATGCCGAGGTGATGGCCCACGTTCACGAATCGCCCAAGGTGATGATCATCCCGCTGCTGGCCTTGGCGCTGGGGGCGGTCTTTGCCGGCTGGATTGCCGTCGACGCCTTCGTCGGCGAGGGGCGGGACGAGTTCTGGGGCGAAGCGATTCTGGTGCTGGCGAGCAACGATGCCATCGAGGCCGCGCATCATGTGCCGGGCTGGGTCAAGATCCTGCCGCTGATCATGGGGGTCTCGGGTATTGCGCTGGCCTGGGTCTTCTATGTCGCACGCCCCGATCTGCCGGGGCGGGTGGCCGCGGCGGCGCGGCCGGTCTATCTGTTCCTGTACAACAAGTGGTACTTCGACGAGCTCTACGATTTCCTGTTCGTACGCCCGGCGTTCTATCTTGGCCGTGGCCTGTGGCGTGGCGGTGACGGTGCGGTCATCGACGGCGTCGGCCCCGACGGCATCGCGGCGGCGACCTGGGATCTGGCGCGGCGCATCGCCGCCCTTCAGACCGGATACCTCTATCACTATGCCTTTGCCATGCTGATCGGCGTGGTCGGCCTGGCGACGTGGTACGTCGTCACATTGATCGGGTGATGCGGCGATGAGCGATTGGCCCCTTCTGTCGTTGGTCACGTTTCTGCCGTTGGTCGGCGCAGGATTCATTCTCGCCATTCGCGGCGAGGAGGAAGTCGTTGCCCGCAATGCGCGTTTTGTCGCCTTGTGGACGTCACTGATCACGTTCGTGCTGTCGCTGTTTCTGTGGTTCGGGTTCGAGCGCGGCAGTGCCGATTTTCAGTTCGTCGAGCGGGCCGAATGGATCCCCGAATACCGGATCGCCTATCACATGGGGGT
>RFLL01000012.1 GCA_003693905.1 Alphaproteobacteria bacterium | reverse complement strand
GTTCTGGTGCTGGCTGTGGATGCGGTGGCGCGCAACGATCTGGACGCCGCGGATGCGGTTCTGGAACGCCTGCCCCAGCGGGGGGTGAGCGCAATCACCCGACCCCTCCTTCGGGCCTGGGCTGCGGCGATGCGCGGCGATACCGAAGCCGCGCTCGAACGCGTGGCACCGCTCAAGAACCGGGCCGGCTTCGGCGTTCTGTACAGCCTTCATGCCGCTCTGATCGACGATCTGGCCGGGCGCTCCGAGGCCGCGCGCCAAGCCTACGATGCGGCGCTGGAGGCGGCGACGCAGCCGAGTCTGCGTCTGACGTGGCTGGTCGGGAACTTCTTCGAGCGCAGCGGTGCGCGCGAACGGGCGATCGAGGTTTACCGCGATTTTCTTGCCCGTGATCCCGATTCGGTGCTGATCGCCCGCGCGTTGCGCCGGGCCGAAGCAGGGGAAACGCCGGCCCCGGTGATCACCGATGCACGCGCCGGCATGGCCGAATCCCTGTTCAATCTGGCCAGCCTGCTGTCGCGCGAGCGGGCCGAAGAAATCGCCATGATCCACGTCCATATGGCGCTGCGCCTGCGCCCGGATTTCATGGTCGCGCGGATTCTGCTGGCCGAAATTCTGCAAGGCCAGGGACGCGGCGAAAAAGCGATCGCGGTCTACCGCGAGCTGCCGTCGGATTCGCCGTTTGCCTGGACCGTCGGCCTGCGCGTGGCTGACGAGCTGGAACGCCTCGACCGGGTCGAAGAAGCGATCGCGGAATACGAGCGTCTGGCCGCGGCACGTCCCGACCGCTACGAACCGCTGCTGCGTCTCGGCAATCTGCTGCGCAACCGCGAACGCTTTGCCGAAGCGGTCGACGCCTATGACCGCGCCGCCGCGCGCATCGGGACGCCGCAACGGCGCCACTGGACGCTGTTTTACTTCCGCGGCATCGCTCTTGAACGCCTTTCGCAGTGGGAACGTGCCGAGCGTGATTTCCTGCTCGCCCTGGAACTGGAGCCCGAACAGCCGTTCGTGATGAACTATCTCGCCTATTCCTGGGTCGAGAAGAAGCTGCACCTGGACAAGGCCAAGAGCATGCTGGTCCGGGCCGTGGAGCTGCGGCCCGACGACGGCTACATCGTCGACAGCCTGGGCTGGGTCTACTATCGCCTCGGCGAATACGACAAGGGCGTGCAGTACCTGGAACGCGCGGTCGAATTGCGGCCGCAGGATCCCGTCATCAACGACCACCTGGGCGATGCCTACTGGCGGGTCGGGCGACGCCATGAAGCGCGCTTCCAGTGGCGCCGGGCGCTCAGCCTCGATCCCGAGGAAGACGTGGCCGAAAAAATCCGGGCCAAGCTCCAGCGCGGCCTTGTCGACGCGCCGAAGGACATCTGAGACGGCGCCCGTGGGCGCAGCGGTTCGCCGCCCGGCGTGGGCGAAGGTCAATCTTGCCCTGCACGTTCTCGGGCGCCGCGGCGACGGCTACCACGAACTGGACAGCCTCGTCGTTTTCGCCGCCGTCGGCGACGAGATCACGATCACCCCGGCGCCGGCCGGGCGCCTGACGTTGCGCCTGAACGGCCCGTTTGCGGCCCCGCTGCGGCGGGTGGCGCGCACCGACAACCTGGTGCTGCGGGCGGCACGGCTGCTGCGTGCCCACGGCCGTGTGGCGGCCGGTGCGCGCATCCGCCTGACCAAGCGCCTGCCGGTCGCCGCCGGCCTCGGCGGCGGTTCGGCCGATGCGGCGGCGACGTTGCAGGCCCTGCGCGCCTTGTGGCGCCTGGACATGCCGGACGCGGCACTGGCTGCGCTGGGGGCGCGTCTCGGCGCCGACGTTCCGGTCTGTCTGGCCGGCCGGGCCAGCGTGGTACGGGGGGTGGGAGAGCGGATCGTACCCGCGTCGGCGCTGCCGCCGGTGTGGCTGGTCCTGGTCAACCCGGGTGTGCCGCTGTCGACGCCGCGGGTGTTCGCGGCGCACAGCGGAGCGTTCTCCCGACCGGTCGACTGGCCCGCCGGCTACCGCGATGCGGCCGCCCTGGCCGCTCATCTGGCCGTCTGCAGCAACGACCTGGAGGCGGCGGCGTGCGATATCGTCCCCGAAATCGGGGCGGTTCTCGATACCTTAAAGCACACGCAGGGATGCCTGCTGGCGCGGCTGTCAGGCAGTGGCGCCACATGCTTCGGACTTTATGCCGACGCCGATGCGGCCGCGGCCGCATCGGCGCGGATCGCTGCTGCGCGGCCGCGCTGGTGGGTGTGTGCGGCACCGGTCCTGGGGCCGGACGACGGTGCCGAGGATACGTCGTAAGGTTGCCGACGGGATACCGCCGCCGGGGGTTCAGTTGCCCCCTTCCAGAATCTGCACGACCTCGCGCAGATCATCGAGCAGCGCCGACGACGGTGTGCCGTTTATCGGCAGGCCGGCAATTTCCTGATAAGTCCGGATCGCCTGCGTGGTCCGAGCATCGATGATGCCGTCCGAAGCGCCCGGGTTCAGCTCGAGACGCGCCAGAAGTTCCTCGATCTCGGCCAGTTGCGGCGCCGCGAGCTTGCCGTCGTCCGGTGAGGCAGGAGCGGGCGAATCGGCGCTGGCCGGCGGTATCTCCCGGGACGGCGGCGGTGCGGCGGTGACAGGGTCGTCCGGAACTGCCGCGACGGGGCTGTCGTCGCCGTCGCTGCTCATGTGCCTGTCCATGTCGCTGCCCATGCCACTGCTGGGCTCGCTGCCCGTATCACTGTCGGTGAACGGGGCATCGGGGCGTGCTGCGATCTGGCGTTCAAAGCCGGCAGGCCGTTCGAGAGGGGCGATATCCGGCAGCGACGGTTCGCGTCCGCTGTTGATCAGAACCAGGGCCGCAATTGCGCCCAGGGCGATGACGACGCCGATCTGGCTGCGGCGGATGTTCCGCCTGAGCCGGCGTTTGGTGGTATGGACCGCATTGGTCGGCACCAGACGGTTGGGACGCGCGGGCGTTTCCGAACGTGCCTCCGATCCGGCGCCGTCTCCCGCCCCTGGTCCGGGGCGCCGAACGCCCGTGTCCATGGCGCAGACGGTGCCGTTGACGGCGACCTCGTTGCCGGAACAGGGGGCGGTGGCGCCGTTCTGACGGGGGGCAGGCGGGGTCTGCGTGTCGCCGGCGGCCCCTGCGTTTTCTGCGGCACCGGCAATCGCCGGATCCGGCAACGGCGGCTGCAACGACAAGGAGTCGTGCCAAGCCGCATGCACCGTCG
>RFLL01000080.1 GCA_003693905.1 Alphaproteobacteria bacterium | reverse complement strand
GGATAACCGGTTTCGGCAGACCGAGAAGCTGATCCACGGTCTGCCGCGGCACGCCCCTGGCGGCGCGATAGAGGGGCTCGACGACGTCGAACCCGGCCGCGAACAGGCCGATCCCGACCACCATCCCGGCGCCGAAGACCAGCGCGTCCCAGCGGCCGCTGGCCACGGCGGAAAGCGACGTGCCCGGACAGTAGCCGCCGATCACGAAGCCGGCCCCGATCAGGGCCCCGCCGAGCGCGGTCGCCCACAGGAACAGGGTCGGGATGTAGACGCTGCGCGGCGCGATGATATCCGTGGCCTCGGCCAGCCACAGGCCGATGGCGGCGACGACGACGGCGGTGAACATTACCTTGAGAACCGCAAAATCGCGCAACGTGAATTGCGCCGTCAGCTTGCGCGCGCTGGCGAGGCCGGCCCCTTCCAGGGCCAGACCGAACAGCAGGCCGAACAGCAGCGCCGGCCAGAAGCCGTTGTCGTAAAGCGGGAAGCTCATGTCCAGTCCCTCCGCATCAGGCGCATGGTCACGAACCCGGCGGCGAAGAAGAAAATCAGAAACACGAACCCGGCCACCGCCAGCACGGCGCCGCCGGACAGCCCCAAGCCGCTGGTACAGCCGCGTGCAAAGCGCGAGCCGATGCCGACTAGGATCCCGCCGACGAAAGCGAGCGCCAGGCGCCGGGTGGAGCGCACGCCGGGGCCGTGCTCGACGCCGACCCGGAAGCGCCCGCTCGACAGGCTGCCGATCAGGGCGCCGAGAACCAGGCCGATCGCTTCCCAGGTGATCCACCCGGCCAGCGGCGCGCCGCTTCGGGCATAACCGCCGAGGTAATCATTGGCCGCGGTGGCCGCCGGCGCGATCCACACGCCGATGGCGGCCGCGGCGCGGGTGAAGAACCCGCTGGCACCCAGGCCGTGACCGGTGACCAGAAAGGTCGCCAGCAGGACCAGCCCCAGCACCACGCCGGCCACCAGCGGGTTCCAGAACGGGCGCGGTGTATCGGTCATGACCCGATCCTCAGTTGGCGCTGGTCTTCTGGGTCAGGCGGGCCCGCACGGCAACCTCGCGGCTGGGCTTCAGGCCAACGGTGCGCCCTTCCTCGATGGCGACTTCGACCGGTACTCCCTTGGCGGCGCGGTAGAGTGCCCACATCGCGCCGGCGCGATTGGCCGAGTGGCAGTTGACCAGAACCGGCCAGTTGGCCGGGTCGTCGACGATTTTCGCGAACTCCGCCACCTGGGCATCGGTCGGTGCCTTGGTCGTCACCGGAATGTTGTAATAGGCCAAACCGGCCTTGCGCGCCGCTTCGGCGACCTCGCGCACGCCCTTCTCACCGGGGGCGCGCAGTTCGACCACCGCAACGAAGCCGAGGGCCTTGACCTCGGCCACGGCGGAGGCGGGGTAGGCGCCGGACGTGCCGACGTAGGGCAGGGCGCGGTTGTAGTTGTAGATGGCGGCGCTGACCTTGTCCCCGAACGGGGCCTGCGGCGTCTTTTCGGCGGCGACCACGGGGGCGGTTGCAACCAGACCGAGCAACAGGGCCGCCGGCAGAGCGGTCAGAACGGTGCGCCGGAATATGGCAGGAGCCGGAAACGCGAACCGAGCCATGATGTACCTCCTCCTTCCTTCTGACGTGATGAAACGAACGTCATGTACAGGAGTGGCAGGTCGAAACCGGGCACCACCCCCGATAGAGTTAGCATTTTCTAATATAACTAGGCGTATCTGGCGTTGACGCAAGTCAAGCACCGTCGATTTGCGGAGAAAAATTGGTGGGTGGCGGCCGGGGGGAAGAGAGGAGAGAAGCAGGGAACAGCCCGGCGGGCGGCTCCCTCCTGCCCCGGGATCAGAACCAGTTTTCCTCGAGCGCCATGATCGGTTTCGCACCGGCGTGGATGGCGGCGAACAGCGACGAGGTCTGGGGCAGAACGCGGGCCATGTAGAACCGCGCGGTGGCCAGCTTGGCGTGATGGAAGGCGCTGCGTTCCTCCTGCGGCACCTTGAGCACGGTCTTGGCGCTCAGCGCCCACATGTAGGCCAGCGCGACCAGGGCGAACAGGCGCAGATAGTCGCTGGCTGCGGCGCCGGCTTCCTCCGGATCGCGCAGGCCCTGCTGGGCGACCCAGGCGGTGGCCTGTTGCAGACGGCCGAAGGCCTTGGCCAGCGGCAGCACGAACTCGGCCAGTTCGGCCTCGCCCTGGTGGTCTTCAATGAAGGCCAGCACCGGATGGAAGAAGCGGCGCAGCAACCGCCCCATGTGGCGCGGCAGCTTGCGCCCGACCAGATCGAGAGCCTGGATCCCGTTGGTGCCTTCGTAGAGCTGGGCGATCCGGGCATCGCGGACCAGTTGCTCCATGCCGTGTTCGCGGATGTAGCCGTGCCCGCCGAACACCTGAACGCCCAGATTGGTCGCCTCGAAGCCCATGTCGGTGCCGTAGGCCTTGATGATCGGCGTCATCAGTGCCACCAGGTCGTCGGCCGCTTGACGGCGTGCCGGGTCGGGGTGACGTTCGGCGATATCGACCTCGGTGCCGATCCACAGGGCCAGTGCGCGGGTGCCTTCGATGGTCGCGCGCATGGTCAGTAGCATGCGCCGCACGTCGGGGTGGACCAGGATCGGATCGGCCGGTTTGTCCGGTGCTCTGGGACCGCGCAGGGCGCGTCCCTGAAGGCGTTCGCGGGCATAGGCGACGGCCGACTGATAGGCGGTCTCGGCCAGGCCCAGCCCCTGAAGCCCGACCGCCAGGCGGGCCGTGTTCATCATCGTGAACATGGCGCGCATGCCGCCGTGCGGCCGGCCGACCAGATAGCCCTCGGCGTCTTCGAAATTCATGACGCAGGTCGACGATGCCTTGATTCCCATCTTGTGCTCGATCGCGCCGCAGGCGACACCGTTGCGCGGCCCCGGCGTGCCGTCGGGTCGGACCAGAAACTTGGGCACCAGGAACAGCGAAATGCCCTTGGTACCCGGCGGCGCGTCGGGCAGCTTGGCCAGCACGAGATGGAGAATGTTCTCGGTCAGGTCGTGCTCGCCGGCGGAGATGAAGATCTTGGTGCCGGTGATCCTGTAGGCCGGTGATCCGTCGGGACCGGCGGCGCCGTTCGGCACCGCCCTGGTGCGGATCAGGCCGAGATCGGTGCCGCACTGCGGTTCGGTCAGGCACATGGTGCCGGACCAGCTTCCGTCGACCAGTTTGGGCAGATAGAGCGCCTTCTGGGCATCGGTGCCGTGCAGCGCCAAGGCATTGTAGGCGCCGTGACTCAAGCCCGGATAGGTGCCGAAGCTGAGATTGGTCGAGCAGATCAGCTCTTCGACGATGAACTGCAACGTCTTGGGCAGGCCCTGGCCACCGTAGGCGGGATCGCACGACAGACCGCACCAGCCGCCGTCGGCGAAGGTGCGGTAGGCCTCCTTGAAGCCGCTGGGCGTGCGCACGATGCCGTTTTCGAATCTGCATCCCTCCTCGTCGCCGCTGCGATTGAGAGGCAGCAGCTCGTTGACGCACAGCTTGGCCGCTTCCTCCAGAACCGCGTCGACGACGTCGCGGCTGGCATCCTCGTAGCCGGGCAGGGCAGCGACCCGGGCCTCGTAGTCCCACAGGTCGTAGAGGCCGAAGCGGATGTCTTCGAGCGGCGCAGCGTAAGTGACCATGGCGCGCGTTTCCTCGGTTCCTGATTCCCTAGTTTCTCAGGGGCTTGCCGGTTTCCAGCGTGTGCTCCATGCGCGCCAGCGTCGCCTCGGTGCGCACCAGCGCCATGAAGGCGCGCCTCTCCAGCGCCAGCACGGTGTCCGCGGGCACCGGCTCGGTGTGGTCGGCGCCGGGACCGCCGGTCAGGACCTCGGCCAGGGCGGCGGCGACCCGGGTGTCGTGTTCGGTGGCCACCCCTTTGGCGCGCAGGTCACGCACGGCGAAATCCAGCGTCGCCTTGCCCGAGGGCCCCGGCAGAACGAGTTCCGCCGGGGCCGGCGGCTGGTAGTCGGCGGCCAGTTCCAGCGCCCTGGCCTTGGCGTCGGCCAGCAGACGTTCGCGATTGAAGGTGATGCCGTCGGACTCGCGCAGGAAGCCGAGGTCGCGCGCCTCGAACGCCGATTTGGCGACCTTGGCCATGCCGATCGTCTCGAAGGCGGCGATGACCGGCGGCATCGGTCCCCCGGGGCGCTTCGGATCGGCGGCCAGGCGGCTCAGCAGCTCGGTGCAGCCGCTCCACGCCGGCACCACCCCGACCCCGGCCTCGACCAGCCCGACATAGCTTTCGGCGTGGGCCTGTACCGCATCGGCGTTGAGCAGAATTTCGCAGCCGCCGCCGAGCGCCAGCCCCGACGGTGCGGCCACCACCGGAAACGGCGCACCCTTCAGCTTGCGGTAGGCCTTCTGCCCCTGCTCGACCATGCTTTCGATCATCGGCCACATGCCGGTGTTGGCGGCGAACAGGGCGAGGCCGAGATTGGCCCCGGCCGAGAAGTGCTCGCCCTCGTTGTAGACGACCAGTGCCCGGTAGGCGTCGCTCCCGGTGATCGTCCTGATTGCGGTTTCGATCATCGCGATGACGTCGGGGTCGATGGTGTTGAGCTTGGTGTGGACCTCGAGGCAGACGACGCCGTCGCCGATGTCCCACAGGCTCGCCGAGCCGTTGCGCGCCAGCGGCGTCGAGGCCAGCTTGACGTCCTCCAGCAACAGCACGCCCTCGGGGCGCGGCACGTCGCGGTAGTCGCCGGAGACCTCCAGATACCGGCGCCGGCCGCCTTCCACCCGGTAGAAGGCGCCGGCCTCGGCGGCGGTGCGCAAGAGCGTCGGTACCTCGCGGCCGTCTTCGGCCAGGCGCCGGGCGACATAGGCGGGCCCAAGCCGGTCGATCAGTTCGAACGGGCCATATTTCCAATTGTATCCGAGCTTCAGCGCCCGATCGACATCGACGATGGTGTCGGCGATTTCCGGTACGTGGGCGGCGGCATAGGCGAATACCTGCGACAGTACGCTCCAGGCATAACGGCCGCCGCGGTCGGGATGTTCGACCAGCGCCTTGAGACCGCCGCTTCTGCTCATTTGCAGGCTCTCCAGCACCGGTTTGGCGGCCGCGGCGTAAGTACCGGTCTTGAGGTCGATCGCCTGCTTGATACGCTGGCCGGTGCTGGTATCGAGGCGATAGAACCCACCCTTGCCCTTGCGCCCGGTATAGCCCTCGGCGATCAGGCGCTCGAGCAGCGGCCACGGCCGGCGAATGGCGTGATAGGCGTCATCCTTCGGCAGGGCGGCGGCCAGGCTGGCATCGACGCGTGGCATCAGATCGAGGCCGACGAGATCGAGCAGACCGAAGACCCCGGTTTTGGGGATGCCGACCGGCCGGCTCATCACCGCATCGGCCTCTTCGACGCTTAAGCCCAGATCGAGGGCCGCAACCACCGCACATTGCAGCCAGAAGCTGCCGATCCGGTTGGCCACGAAGCCGGGGGTGTCGTGGCACATGACGACACCCTTGCCGAGGTGCCGGTCGGCGAAGTCGCGAATCGTCGCCACCGCTTCGGCGCGCGTATGCGGGCCGGCGACCAGTTCGAGCAGGCGCATGTAGCGCGGCGGGTTGAAGAAGTGGGTGATCAGGAAATCTTCGACAAAGCGCGCCGGCAGGCCGGCGACGAGACGCGCCAGCGGCAGGGTGGAGGTGTTCGAGGAGACGATGGAGCCGTCCCGACGCACCGCCTCGATGCGGCGGTAGAGGTCCTGCTTGACGTCCAGGTCCTCGACCACCGCCTCGATGATCCAGTCGACCTCGGCCAGGCGCGGCAGGTCGTCTTCGGTGTTGCCGGGGGTGATCCGGCGCGCGAAGCGCTTGTGCATGAAGGGCGCGGGATCAGCCTTGAGCATGCGCTGGATGGCGCCTGCGGCCAGCGCGTTGCGCCTACCCGGAGCATTGCCCGGGGTGCCGCCGGGGACGTCGAGAAGAAGAACCGAAACCCCGGCGTTGGCAAGATGGGCGGCGATGCCGCTGCCCATCACGCCGGCGCCGATGACGGCGGCCCTGGTAATGGTCATGCCACGGCCTCCAGCACCGTCGCGATGCCCTGACCGCCGCCGATGCACTGGGTGGCCAGCGCCAGGGCCTTGCCTTCGCGCTGCATGATCTGCGCCGCCTTGCCGGTGATGCGCGCGCCGGTCGCCCCCAGCGGATGGCCCAGCGCAATGGCGCCGCCGTCGATGTTGATGCGCGCCGGGTCGAGCTTCAGCTCGTCGATGCAGGCCAGCGCCTGGGAGGCGAAGGCTTCGTTGAGCTCGATCACGTCGATGTCGCCGGTGTCGAGGCCGGCGCGGGCCAGCGCCTTGCGGGTGGCAACTACGGGGCCGATGCCCATGATCTCCGGCGCGCAGCCGGCGACCGCCACCGCGCGCAGGCGCGCCAAGGGCTTGAGCCCGTGCGCCCTGGCGTAGTCCTCGCTCGTCACCAGGACCGCGGCCGCGCCGTCGGTCAGCGGTGACGAGGTGCCCGCGGTCACCGTGCCATCGGCCTTGAAGGCGGGCTTCAGATCGGCCAGGGCCTCGGCCGTGGTATCAGGGCGGATGCAACCGTCGGCGTCCACCGTCTCGTTGCCACGGCGCACCGGTACGATCTCCTCGCGCAGCCGGCCCTCGGCCCGGGCGGCGGCGGCGCGGCAGTGGCTTTCCAGGGCAAACGCTTCCTGACGCTGGCGGGGAATGCCGTACTTGGCGGCCACGTTCTCCGCCGTTTCGCCCATCGAGACGTAGGCCTGGGGAAAACGTTCGGCGAGGCCGGGGTTGAGCATCGGGTTGAAGCCGGCCATCGGCACCCGGCTCATCGATTCAACGCCGGCGCAGATGAAGACCTCGCCGGCGCCCATCTGGATCTGTCCGGCGGCGATGTGGATTGCCTGCATCGACGAGCCGCAGAAGCGGTTGACGGTGACCCCGGCAACCGACAGCGGCAGGTCGGACAGAAACCCGATCAGACGGGCGACATTGAGGCCCTGTTCCCCTTCGGGAAAGGCGCAGCCGACGATCAGGTCCTCGATATCCGCCGGTTCCACGCCGGTTCTCTCGAGCAGGCCGCGCACGACCTGGGCCGCAAGCTCGTCGGGGCGCATCTTGACCAGCGCCCCCTTGCCGGCGAAATGGAACGGGGAACGGGCATAACCCGCGATGACCACCGGACGCTGCATGGGCTCGACTCCACGGCTTGACGGGGACACGCCCCCCTGATTCAGACTCGAAGCAACCTCGAACCAACCTTGCCACGCAGTCCCTGCCTCGGCCGGGAACCGGCCGGATGGCTGCGCGCTAGATCCTCTGTTCGACGCCATTGTGGGGTCGAACTACGGTAAAAATGGTTACGATCGGGCGGATTGGCCAGAGGGGGAGCAAACACCCGGAGGCGGGGCCGGCCGGCATCCCCGGAGGCAGAGCCGGCCACGGGGTGGTGGAGATCGCACCGGCGAAGATTCGCGGAGACAAGGAAGGCGGTGCGCGCGCCGGAACGGCTTACAGGGGCAGGGTGCTGAGGTTGATCAGCATGAGCGAGACCGAATCAAGCAGTGCCTGCAACGAGCCGCCGGTCTGCATCAAGGCGCCGAACCCGGCCACGGAGACGATTCCGGCGATGACGGCATATTCGATCGCCGAGGCCCCGGAGCGATCTTTCAGGAAGAGACGGAATTTCGTGCGCATGATCAACCTCCCCATGCGTTGGTTGATCAAATATTAAGAAATATTTGTGCAAATGTCAAATAAATTTATTAGTTCGTTAAGTAAATGCGCGTTAATATTAATGAAAAAGAGAATTTAACTTTAATTTAACCTTAAAGCGGCGCAGGAGTCACACGCTCCGGACGCACGGCGCCGGAGCCTGAAAATCCAACCGTGCACTTGTCGCGGGAAAAGGCGTCCTGCTCCGCCTCGGCGGGTATCGCTTGCCCGTGGCCGCAGGTGGAGGGCTCTACAACTGCGGCAGAGCGAACGGCGCCGCCGATTCGAAGGCGCGGGCGGCGCGCAGAACCTTGGCGTCGCGGTAGAGCGGTCCGACGATCTGCAACCCGACCGGCAGGCCGTCGGCGGTCAGGCCGCAGGGCACGCTGGCCGCGGGCTGGCGGGTCAGGTTGAAGGGATAGGAAAATGGCGTCCAGTCGGTCCAGCGTTCCTGGTCGCCGTCCTTGGGCCGCTCCAGCCCGGCCGCGAACGCCGGGATCGGCAGCGTCGGCGTCAGCAGCAGGTCGTAGGTTTCGTGAAAAAGGTTCATGGCCAGACCGATCGCTTCGCGCTGTTTGACCGCGCCCAGGTATTCGAGCAACCCGATCCGCGCGCCTTCGGCCGCGATTTCCACCAGCCCGGGGTCCATCATGGCCTTGGCCTTGCGGTCGAACGCGGCCAGCAGGTTGGCGGCGCCGGCAAACCAGTGGGTGCGGAACGGCGCCGCACAGTCGGGCAGATCCGGGTCCACTTCCTCGACATGGGCGCCCAGGTCCTCGAAGCGTCGGGCCGCCGCGGCAACCAGCTTCGCGACCTCGGGATCGACCCGGTGACCGCCCAGGGTCGGGCTGAAGGCGATCCGGAATCCTTCGACGCCGCGTTCGAGCCCGTGGGTATAGTCGGCTGCGCCGTGGCCCGTCTCGCTCGGCAGTGCATACCAGTCGCGCACGTCCGGTTCGGCGATGACGGTCAGCATGAGGGCGGCATCGGCGACGGTGCGGGTCATCGGGCCGACATGCGCCAGGGTGCCAAAAGGACTGGCCGGATAG
>RFLL01000079.1 GCA_003693905.1 Alphaproteobacteria bacterium | reverse complement strand
TGCTGGTCGGCTGTCTTTTTTTCCGCTTTCTCCTATGTCAACGTATTCTTTATATATTTCGTAACCGATTTCGATTTGAATGGAAAAACGTGGGCCAAACCCATGGCCTTGTATGCAGACGCTGGAGATCCCTGAGACGCTGGAGGTCGCCGGAAATGCCAGGGCCGGGGCCCAAGGAGGCGAGGGATGAGACACCCGGGAAACCCGGAAGTGACGACGGGCAGAGGAGGTCTGGAAACTGTCGCCCGCCGCCGCCGTGCCGGGGATGGGGCGGCATGGAGCGGCATTAGGTCCCTGGTTACTCGCGGTTGCTATCAAAGGCACCATGCACACATAGATTGAATCTGACATGCGCGCAGCCGGAGAAGATTGAACCGCCGGCAACCGGCGATGACGGCAGGGCCCGGGCGGTTGCAAACCCTCTGAGCGGCCCGGTACCGGCTCCCCCGGCTGCACACGCCTTCATGGGCTCTGCGCCTGTGCTCGGGGCCGGTGGCAAGTGCGGACGGAGGGACGCGGGAGGCGCGCAGGTCGATATACCGGGGTCGGAGCCATCGGGAGAAACGGAGGTTCGCCCCGGAACCGGAACAGGAGATGTCGTGGAAGCCCTTCTTGCAGCCCTCAAGGCGGCCGCGGAGCCGACCCGGTTGCGGTTGCTCGTGTTGTGCGCACACAGCGATCTGACGGTTTCGGAACTGACCCACATCCTGGGCCAGAGTCAGCCGCGGGTCTCGCGCCACCTGAAACTGCTGTGCGAGGCCGGTCTGCTCGATCGTCGGCGTGAAGGAAGCTGGGCCTATTTCCGCCTCGCACAACGCGGCAGCGGAGCCGAGCTGGCGCGCACCCTGGTCGATACGGTGCCAGGCGACGATCCGACGCTGACGCTGGATCTGGAGCGCCTTGAGGCCATCGTGCGGGCGCGTGCCGAACGTGCGGCGGCCTATTTCCGTCGCAATGCGGCGCAGTGGGACAAGATCCGCTCGCTCCACATCGACGAGCGCGAGGTCGAAAAGGCGCTGCTCGACCTGGTGCCGCCGGGACGCTTCAGCGACCTGATCGACATCGGCACCGGCACCGGGCGCATCATCGAAATCCTCGGCCCGCGGGTCGAACGGGCACTGGGCATCGACCTGTCACAGGAAATGCTGCTGGTCGCCCGCTCCAATCTGGACCGGGCCAGGGTCCGCAACGGACTGGTACGTCAGGGCGACATGTACCAGCTTCCGGTGGCCAGCGCCTCGTTTGATCTGGCGGTCATCCATCAGGTTCTGCACTACGCGGAAACGCCGGAAGCGGCGATCGCCGAGGCGGCCCGGGTGCTGCGCCCCGAAGGCCGGCTGATCGTGGTCGATTTCGCCGCCCACGAGGTCGAGCGCCTGCGCAGCGAGCACATGCACCGCTGGCTCGGGTTTCGCGATCAGGACATCGAGGCCTGGTTCGGCAGCGCCGGACTGGCAGCCGAAACGCCAATCTATCTGCCCGGTGATCCGCTCAACGTCGTCATCTGGTGCGCCGTCCGGCGCCTGCCGGCGGTGAGCGGGCGCACCGGCTGGTAAGGGAACGCCCGTCATGAACGCATATCCGCCCCCCCGCGTCTCCGTCGCGTCGGCCACTGAAAGGCAGGGATCTGCGCGCGAGGGCGCGCTCGACATCTCGTTCGAGTTCTTTCCGCCCAAGACGCCGGATGCCGAGCGCCGACTGTGGCAGGCGATCACCGCCCTGGCCCCGCTGCGCCCGCGCTTCGTGTCGGTCACCTATGGCGCCGATGGCGGCACGCGCGAGCGTACCCACGCCACGGTGGTGCGCATTCTGCGCGACACCGAACTGACGCCGGCGGCGCACCTGACGTGCGTCGGCGCGACCCGAGACGAGATCGACGCCATTGCACACCGGTACTGGCAGGCCGGGGTGCGCCATATCGTGGCCCTGCGCGGCGATCCGCCGGGCGGGGTGGGGGCGCGCTACGAACCCCATCCCGGCGGCTATGCCTATGCGGCCGATCTGGTTGCCGGGCTGCGCCGGGTCGCCGACTTCGAGATCAGCGTTGCAGCCTTTCCCGAGGTCCACCCCGAGGCGGCGAGCGCCGAAGCCGATCTCGACAATCTGAAGCGCAAGCTCGACGCCGGCGCGCGGCGCGCCATCACGCAGTTCTTCTTCGATCCGGCGGTTTACCTGCGCTTCCTCGAACGGGTCCGGGCCGCCGGCATCACTGCGCCCATCGTCCCCGGCATTTTCCTGATCAGCAATTTCCGCCGCACCGTCGAATTTGCGCGTAAATGCAACGCCACCATTCCCGACTGGCTGACCCGGATGTTCGCGGGGCTTGACGACGATCCCGCCAACCGGGCGCTGGTTGCCGCCGCGGCGGCGGCCGAACAGTGCCGCATCCTGCAGGCGCACGGGGTGCGCGAGTTCCATTTCTACCCTGAACCGCGCCGAGTTGACGATGGCCGTGTGCCGCATGCTGCAGGCGCCGGCACCAGCGTGGGCCGAAGGGGGCGGCGCAAGCATGGTGACACGGCACGAGGCCCGGGCCTGACATGACGCATCTTCTGGACATCCTCGCCGAGCGGGTGCTGCTGTGCGACGGCGCCATGGGCAGCCGGGTGCAGGCGCTCGACCTCGATATCGAAAAGGACTACTGGGGCAACGAGAACTGCACCGAGGTTCTCAATCTGGCCCGTCCCGATATCGTTCTCGACATCCACAAGGGCTATTTCGCCGCCGGTGCCGACATCGTCGAGACCAACAGCTTCGGCGGCTCGCCGATCACGCTGGGCGAATTCGGCCTTGAAGCGCGTGCGCACGAAATCAACAAGCGCGCGGCCGAGATCGCGCGCGAAGCGGCCGAATCCTTTCGCGGCGACGGGCGCACCCGGTTCGTCTTCGGTGCCGTCGGTCCCGGCACCAAGCTGCCGTCGCTGGGCCACATCGACTACGATACCCTGGAAAGCGCGTTGACGACGCAGTGCGCGGGGCTGATCGACGGCGGCGTCGATGCCATCCTGATCGAAACCTGTCAGGATCCGTTGCAGATCAAGGCCGCGGTCAATGCCGCCAAGACGGCGCGTGTGCGTGCCGGCAGGGATGATCTGCCGATCCTGGTTCAGGTCACGGTGGAGACTACGGGCACCCTGCTGGTCGGCACCGACATCGCGGCGGCGGCGACGATCATCCACGCCCTGGAGGTGCCGGTCATCGGGCTCAACTGCGCCACCGGCCCGCAGGAAATGGCACCCCATGTGCAGTGGCTGGCCGAAAACTGGCCGGGGCCGATCTCGGTGCAGCCGAACGCCGGCCTGCCGGAGCTGGTCGACGGCCGCACCCGCTATCCGCTGACGTCGGGCGAGCTGGCGGGATGGGCCGAACGCTTTCTGAACGAAGACGGCGTCAATCTGATCGGCGGCTGCTGCGGCACCGATGTTCCCCACATTGCGGCCCTTGATGCCATGCTGCGCCGACGCGCTGGCGCGGATGCGCGCATCGGCGCCCGGCCGCGCCCCGTTTCCCGGCAATCGACCTGGGTGCCGGGTCTGGCATCGCTTTACGGCCATGTCGCCTATCGCCAGGAGAACGCGTACCTGTCGATCGGCGAACGCTGCAACGCCAACGGCAGCAAGAAGTTCCGCCGTCTTCAGGAGGCGCGCGACTGGGATGCGTGCGTGGCCATGGCGGTGGAACAGGTCAAGGAGGGATCGCACGGCATCGACGTGTGCACGGCTTTCGTCGGCCGCGACGAAGCCGCCGACATGCGCGAGGTGGTCAGCCGCATGCGCGGCGCGGTCAATGCGCCGCTGGTGTTCGATTCGACCGAACTCGGCGTCCTCGAAACGGCCATGAAGCTCTATGGCGGCAAACCGGTGCTGAACTCGATCAACTTCGAGGACGGCGAAGAGGCGGCGGCCAGGCGCCTGGCGCTGGCGCGGCGCTTCGGTGCCGCGGTCATTGCACTGACCATCGACGAAGACGGTATGGCCAAGAGCGCCGAACGCAAGGTCGCGATCGCCCGGCGCCTCTACGACTTCGCTTGCAACCGCCACGGCTTGCCGCCGCACGACCTGATCTTTGATCCGTTGACCTTCACCATCTGCACCGGCAACGAGGACGACCGCAAGCTCGGCCTGTGGACATTGCAGGCGATCGAGGACATCGCCCGGGCGATGCCCGAATGTCAGATCCTGCTCGGCCTGTCGAACATCTCGTTCGGCCTCAACCCGCCGGCGCGCCATGTTCTCAATTCGGTGTTCCTCGATCATGCCCTGCGCCGCGGTCTGACCGGGGCCATCGTGCACATGTCGAAGATCAGGCCGCTGCACAAGATCCCGGAGGAGGAAGTCGCGGTTGCCGAGGACCTGATCTTCGATCGCCGCCGTGACGGCTATGATCCTCTGCATGCCTTCATCGCCCTGTTCGAGGGCCGCACGGCCGAAGCTGCCGCGGCCCGGCCGCGCGCCGCCGATGTCGAAACGCGACTGAAGGAACGCATCATCGACGGCGACCGCCAGGGGCTTGAAGCCGACCTCGAAGAGGCGCTGAAGAAGTACCCTCCGCTCGACATCATCAACATCCATCTGCTCGACGGCATGAAGGTGGTCGGCGAGCTGTTCGGCGCCGGCAAGATGCAGCTTCCGTTCGTGTTGCAGTCGGCCGAGACCATGAAGGCGGCCGTCGCCTATCTGGAGCCGTACATGGAAAAGGTCGAGGGTCAGGAGAAGGGCACCATCGTGCTGGCCACCGTCAAGGGCGACGTCCATGACATCGGCAAGAACCTGGTCGACATCATTCTCAGCAACAACGGCTACCGGGTCGTCAATCTGGGCATCAAGCAGCCTGTCGAGGCGATCATCGCCGCGGCGCAGGAGCACAAGGCCGATGCGGTGGGGATGAGCGGTCTCCTGGTCAAGTCGACGGTGGTGATGCGCGAGAACCTGGAGCGCATGACCCAGGAAGGCGTCGACATCCCGGTGCTGCTGGGCGGGGCGGCGCTGACCCGCCAGTACGTGGAAGGCGATTGCGTGCGTGCCTATGGCTGCGGCCGGGTTGCCTATGCCCGCGATGCCTTCGACGGTCTGGCGCTGATGGACAAGATCGTGAACGGCGGTTTCGACGACCATGTGAGCGCCCGTGTCGCAGCCAATGACGCCCGGCCGAAGAATGCCCGCCGCGCGCTCGGCCGCGCGGTCGAGGCCGATCTTCGCCCGGTGGACGTGGAGGAAACGCGGCTACGCCGGCAGGAGCTGGCCAACGGCGTCGATGTGCCCACGCCGCCGTTCTGGGGCGCGCGGACGATCGCGCGGGTGCCGACCGAAGCGCTCATCCCCTATCTCAACGAACGCATGCTGTACCAGTTCCACTGGGGCTACCGGAAGGACGGGCGCACCCTGGCCGAATACATGGCCTGGGCGCGCAGGGAACTGCGCCCGGTCCTCAAGCGCATGCTCGACATCTGCAAGCAGCAGGACATCCTGCGCCCGCAGGCGGTCTACGGCTACTGGCCGGCCAACGCCGAAGGCAATGACATCATCCTGTTCGATCCGGCCGATACGGCGCGGGAGGTGGCCCGCTTCTCGCTGCCGCGTCAGGCTCGCGAGGGCGGCTTGTGCATCGCCGATTTTCTGCGCGACGTGGCCAGCGGCGAACGCGACGTGATTGCGCTTCAGGTGGTGACCATCGGCCAGCGTGCTTCCGACGTGGCCCGCGAATGGTTCGCCGACAACCGTTACCGCGATTACCTCTATCTGCACGGGCTGGGCGTGGAACTGGCCGAGGCGCTGGCCGAATACGTGCACAAGCGCATCCGCGGCGAGCTCGGTTTCGGCCACGAGGACGCCCGCGACACCGATGCACTGCTGCGCCAGGGCTACCGCGGCTCGCGTTATTCGTTCGGCTATCCGGCATGTCCCAATCTCGAGGATCAGGTTCACATCCTGCGCCTGCTGGAGGCCGAGCGCATCGGCGTCGGCTTGTCCGACGAGTTCCAGCTTCACCCCGAGCAGTCGACCAGCGCCATCGTTCTGCACCATCCGCAGGCCAAGTATTTTTCGGTCTAGAAAGCAGGAAGGCGCGCCCGGGAAGGGACCGGCGGCTACAGAAGACCGGCGGCGCGGAAGCTGGTGTGGCCGTTGCGGCTGATGACCAGGTGATCATGCACGGCGATGTCGAGCTTGGCCGCCGCCGCGGCGATGTCGCGCGTCATTTCGATATCGGCCCGCGACGGCGTGGGATCGCCGGAAGGGTGATTGTGAACCAGGATGATGGCCGAGGCCCCCAGTTCCAGCGCCCGCTTGATGACCTCGCGCGGATAGACCGGGGTATGGTTGACGGTACCGCGCTGCTGCACCTCGTCGGCGATGAGGTGGTTCCTGGTATCGAGGAACAGAAGGCGGAACTGCTCCACCTTCTCGCGCCCCATGGCGATGCGGCAGTAGGCCAGAAGTTGATCCCACGAAGCGATGATCGGGCGTTTTGCCACCTCTTCGCGGGCAAGGCGCCGGGCCGCTTCGGGCACGATCTTGAGCAGGGCGGTCGCCGCCTCGCCGATGCCGGCAATACCGGCCAGTTCATCCGCGCCCGCCGTCAGGACGTTGGCCAGGTTGCCGAAACGGGCCAGAAGGGTCTTGGCCAGGGGTTTGGTATCGCCCCGCGGATGGGCCCCGAACAGAAGAAATTCCAGAACCTCGTGATCGGCCAGCGAATCGGCGCCATGATCGAGAAGCCGCCGGCGCAGGCGGGCCCGGTGGCCGTTGTAATGGCCGGACTTGGCTGCGGTGGCGCCGGCTGCGGGCTTGCGACCATCCGTCACTGCCGGCGACTCCCGCCGTTCAGTCTGTATCGTACGGCGGGCAGTGCCAGCCTTTGGGCGAGAGCGTGAAGATCTCGTAACCATCCGCCGTAACTCCGATCGAATGCTCGAACTGTGCCGAGAGCGAACGGTCGCGGGTCACCGCAGTCCAGCCGTCGTCGAGGATCTTAACGTCGTACCGTCCGGCATTGATCATCGGTTCGATGGTAAAGAACATGCCTTCGCGCAGGACCGTGCCCTGCCCCGGACGGCCATAGTGCAGGACGCTGGGGGCGGTATGGAACACGCGGCCGAGGCCGTGGCCGCAGAAATCGCGGACGACGGAAAACCGCTGCGCTTCGGCGTAGCTCTGGATGGCATGGCCGATGTCGCCCAGCGTGGCCCCGGGGCGCACCGCCGCGATGCCGCGCATCATCGCCTCGTAGGTGACCTCGACCAGGCGTCTGGCCTTCACGCTCGGGCGGCCGACATAGAACATGCGGCTGCTGTCGCCGTGCCAGCCGTCGAGGATGACGGTGACGTCGATGTTCATGATGTCGCCGTCGCGCAGCACCTTCTTGTCGCTGGGAATGCCGTGACAGACGACGTGATTGATGGAGGTGCAGATCGACTTCGGAAAGCCGCGATAATTGAGCGGCGCCGGCACCGCGCCATGATCGACGATGAAGTCGTGGCACAGACGGTCGAGATCTTCGGTCGTCACCCCGGCGCGCACGTGGGGCGTGATGAAATCGAGCGTCTCCGCAGCCAGACGTCCGGCCCGGCGCATGCCTTCGAAATCGGCGGCATCGTGGATGACGATGCGCCGGTCCTCGTGGTCCAGATTTTCCGCAGGCAGTCCTTGGTTCATGATCGATTCGATTTCGTGATCGTTTCGGTGATTGTCTCGGCAAGGGATGTCGGCTTGTCGCCCCGGTATTTTGCGGCTGTCTCGTCCAAGGCGCTCACAAGGCACCGGCAGGTCTACCGGGCCTGCACACGCTCATCGACTCCCGTTGCAACCGGCAGACGGCGGTCGACCTCGATCGCCTCCGGCGTGATATGGCAACTATAGCACACCACTTCCACCCCCCGGGCAATGGCTTCGCGCAGTCCCTGATCGTAGGCCGGGTCGATGTCGGCGGCGATCTCCAGTCGGGTGCAGTCGGCGCGTTGAACCAGGAAGAACATCACCGCCCGGTGACCGGCTTCGACCATGTCTCCCAGCTCGACCAGATGCTTGGCGCCGCGCGTGGTGACCGAATCGGGAAATTCGGCCGCCTCGGGCCCGCGCTTCATGTGCACGTTCTTGACCTCGACATAGCAGGCCGGCCGGCCCGGTCCGTTCAGCAGCAGGTCGATGCGGCTGTTGCGGCCGTAGCGGACCTCGCGGCGCAGCTCGGCATAGCCGGCGATCTCGCTCACCCGGCCGGCCTCGATCGCTTCGGTGACCAGCAGATTGGGCCGGGCGGTGTTGATTCCGACCAGGTGGCCGTTGGCGGTGGTCAGCTCCCAGGTGTATTTCAGCTTGCGCGCCGGGTTGGTGGCCTGCGACAGCCACACCTCGGTTCCCGGCTCGGCCAGGCCCAGCATCGAGCCCGGATTGGGGCAGTGGGCGACGACGGTTTCTCCGCCGTCGAGGGCGACATCGGCCAGAAAGCGCTTGTACCGGCGGATCAGACGCCCGGGCAGCAGGGGATCGGGGAATCGCATGGCACCAAACCTAGCGCAATTTCCGCTCACGTAAAATTGCACCGGCCCGTACTCCTCCGCTTCTGCCGGAAGGCAGTGTCGCGGCCTTGTCTAGAGGGTTGCAACTTGGTGGGCGACGGCACAGGTTAGACCCGTGGTCGGGAGGGGCCGGCCGGCGTCGTCAGGGGCTTGCCATGGTCTGGTCCCGGGCTGGCCTCGGCGCACTCGGTCTTTATTTCCCGGACTTTTCCAACAGCCCGAGGATCTTTCCATCATGACCGTTGCTCGAATCGTTCTGCCGATGATGGCGACCCTGTGGCTGCTGGCGGCGTGCACATCGGCGTCCGCGCCGAAAACGACGATCGCCCCGCCCGAGGATGCAAATCAGCCGGATGCGGGCCGGCCGGCCACCGCGGCGCCGAGTCCAGCGGCGCCAGCGTCGCAAGGCGGGCAGGGGGCGGAGACGGGCGGAATCATCGTCCGCACCCCCGGCGGCGCGGTGTGGATCGAGCCCGAGACGGGCAACACCGCCCGCCAGGCGGACATCGACGCCTGCTATCACTATGCGCACGCTCAGATCACCCGCGACCGGCGGATGGAAACGGACAGCAGCGCCGCTTTCGATGCTTTTCCCAGCGGCCTCGGGCTGGGTGCGTTGCGCCAGCGCATGAGCGCCTATGAGCAGGGCAACCGGCAGGCCAGCCTGTTCGAAGCGTGCATGGAGTCCAAGGGATATGCGCAGCGTTGACGGCCCCCGCCATCGATACCGGCGCGCGCGTGCGAGGAACATGAGCCTGAATTTCCCATGAGCAAGGAACCTGTCACCGCCTGCGCCCTGATCATTGGGAACGAAATCCTTTCGGGGCGGACGCAGGACGTCAATCTTGCGTTTCTTGGCCGGCGTCTGAACGAGGTCGGGATCCGCCTCATGGAAGCCCGGATCATTCCCGACGTGGAAGCCGTCATCGTGGCCGCCGTCAACGAAGTGCGCCGGCGCTTCGACTATGTGTTCACCACCGGGGGCATCGGACCGACCCACGACGACATTACGGCCGCCAGTATCGCCAAGGCGTTCGGTGTGTCGCTGGTCCTCAATCCCGAGGCCCATGCCCGCCTTCAGGCCCACTACGGACCGGGAGAACTGAACGAGGCGCGGCTGCGCATGGCCCATGCGCCGGAAGGGGCGGTTCTCATCGACAATCCGATCAGCATCGCCCCCGGTTTCCAGATGGAAAACGTGTTCGTCATGGCCGGCATTCCGACGATCATGCAGGCGATGTTCGAAGGCATCGTGCACCGGCTGGCCGGGGGCGTGCCGCTGCGCGCCCGCTCCTTCACCCTGGACATGCCCGAAGGGGCCATCGCCCGCGAGCTGGGGCAGCTTCAGGAAAAGTATTCGGACGTCGAAATCGGCAGCTATCCGTTCAGCCGCCAGGGGCGCTTCGGCACCCGTCTCGTTCTGCGGACCACCGACGAAGAGCGCCTGGCCGCCGCGGCGCGCGATCTCGATGGCATTGTCGCCCGCCTGGGCGGCAGCGGAACCTGGGACCCGGATCCGGCGTGTCCGCCGGCGGGACAATCGGCATGACCATGAGCGACGATCGGAATTGCAGACGGAGACGGAATCAGAGGCAGGGACGGAAACAGGGGCAGGGATGGGGGCTGCGCCTGCACCCGCACGAAAGCCGCGCGCTCGGATATCTTCTGCGCCACCTGATCGTCGGATTGGCGGCGGCGATGGTGTTCGAGGTCCTGATCCTGGCCACCGATCTCGGCGGGCTTCGTCAACTAATGTGGGCAAGCGAAGAACGCTGGCTGCTGGCTGCACTGCTGCTGTTCGGCCTGTCGATCACGTTCGGGTCGCTGGCCATGGGTATCAGCATCATGGTCCTGGGCCGCGAACGCGATTGACTCCCGAAATCAGGACTCCGGTGCGAGATCGTCGGTCAGACGGTCGAGCAGCGCCATGACCTCCTTCGAGGCCTTGCCGGCTTCGCGCACCTTCTCGATGGCCCCGGTCAGATCGTTGGCCTGATACCGCTTGGCGGCCTCGATCCCGGCGGCGTGGACCTTCCGGTGCGGCTCCTTGAGCGCATCCCATGCCGGATGGCCGGTCAGCGCCGGATCGGTCTGCTGATCGTACCAGCGCCCCAGACGGCAGCTATGGTGATCGGCGAGCTCGTCGGGGTCGAGGCTGACGCGGCCGACCAGCATCTGCGCCAGTTTGCGCATCCAGATCATGTGGTCCGATTTGGCGGCGTGGACCGTGGCATAGGGGATGCCGCGTTCGACGAACGAATTGATGCTTTCGACCACCGGGGCTTCGGTCTCCTCCAGCACCGTGATCACGTTTTCGATGCTGCGCACGTTTTCCGTGCTCATCTGTGCGATCATGGATACGCCGTCCGAAATTTCATGCGTCGCCTGGGTCTGTTGGGCCAGGATGCCGGCGATCTCCTGCATCTTCTGGTTGACGGTTTCGACCTGACCGGAGACCCGGTTCATTTCCTCGCCCGTGGTGGCGATCACCTCCTGGCCGGCGTGAACCTTTTCGGCGCCTTCACGCATCGATTCGACGATGCCGGTCATCTCGCTGCGCAGGCTTTCGATGCGGGCGCGGATCTCCTCGGTCGCCTTGGCGGTCTGCAGGGCTAGGTTCTTGACCTCGTTGGCGACCACCGCGAATCCCTTGCCGGCTTCGCCGGATCGCGCCGCCTCGATCGTTGCATTGAGGGCCAGCAGGTTGGTCTGCTTGGCGATGGCTTCGATTTCCTGGACCATGTTGCCGATCTGATCCGATGCTTCGGACAGGGTATCGACCCGCCCGGCGGCGGTCTGAACCGCTTGGGCGATTTCCTGCATGGTTTCCTGGGCACGGTCGGATGCCGCCTTGCCGGAGTGCGCGGTCTGGGCCACACCCTGGGCCTCCTGGGCGGCGCTGTCGGCGTTTTCCGCGATGCTGTTGACGGAGGCGGTCAGTTCTTCGATGGCGGCTGCGATCGATTGTGCACGGTGGTCGACCTCGCGCACGCTGCGTATCATCTCGGCGACCCGGGTGACGCCGGTGTTGGCGATCACCGACATGTCGACGGTGCGGCGCAGGTCGTTGTTCAACCGTGCCATGATCATGTCGGCAAGGGCGCGCAGCTTCTCCGTAAGCGGATCGGACCCCTTGGGCACCTCGCTGTAGCGGCCCGCCAGCAGCTGGTCGATGGAGGCCTCGACTTCGGCGAGGTAGGTGTCCGGATCGGGGTCGGGATGTGCCATCGGTGTTGCCATGTGGAAGTCCTAGCCGACGATGTTGTTTGAAGTTATTCGGAAAATGCGTCGCGTTATCTTTAGGCGTGCATATGTAAAAAATTGTTGAATTTAATATTTCTATTGTAGATAGCATCATCTATATTTATACTCGCATAAGTAGTATCGCCGTATTTTTGAGCGACCTGGTACCGAACGAGGCATCCGGACGATTCGTCCGGAAGCGGACGAAGGTGAGGGCGAGCGTGGACGAGAGGAACTGGCTTGAGCTGTTCCCGGCGTTGCAGGGCCTGGGGGAGACCGAACGCCGGATTCTCGACACCCGAAGTCGCATTCTGCGGCTGCCCGCCGGTGCGACGGTGTTCGCGCCGGGCAAGACACCGCAGCACATGCTGTTGCTGCTCGACGGGGTCGTGCGGGTTCAACAGGTATCCGCCGGCGGGCGCGAGATTGTCCTCTACCGCGTCTTCGGCGGGGAAAGCTGCATCATGACCACGGCCTGTCTGCTGGCCAACGAGACCTACCACGCCGAGGCGATCGCCGAGACGCCGCTCAAGGCGGTGGGGATCGCACGTGCCGCGTTCGATGATCTGCTGGACCGCTCCGCCGCCTTCCGGCGCTTCGTCTTCACCGCCTATGCAACCCGGATCGCCGATCTTTTCCTGACCATTCAGGAGGTCGCCTTCGGTCGCGTCGATGTCCGCCTTGCCCACAAGCTCTGTGCTCTGGCCGATGCCGGGGGGCGGATCGCGCTCACGCATCAGGATCTGGCGCGCGAGATCGGCACCGCGCGCGAGGTCGTCAGCCGGCAATTGCATGAATTTCAGCGCTGCGGCTGGGTCGCCGTCAAACGCGGCGAAATCACCATCCGCGACCGGGCATCGCTGGCCGCGCTGGCGGCGGCACGGGAATGACCGGCCCCGCCCCTTCGATCGCCGTGATGTCGCCCGCGTGATATTGTCACAGACCGGTGTCCGGGAGTCCCCGTAATGTGCGCGCCATCGAAACCGGAGGAACCAACTGTCCCGAATGGAGGAGGCAACCGATGCGCGCAAATGTTGGAACCGTCGACCGCGTGGTGCGGCTGATCGTCGGCCTGGGGTTGCTCAGCCTCGTCTTCGTCGGCCCGCAGACCCCGTGGGGTCTGGTCGGGCTGATTCTGATTGCCACCGCGGCGATCAAGTTCTGTCCGCTCTATCGTCTGCTCGGGATCCGGACCTGCAAACCGGCCGAGGGATCGGCAGTCGGCGCCCGGAACGCCGCAGGCGGCTCTACTCGGTAACGACTAGGCGATAATCCGGGGTCGGGTTGAGCGGGCACGAATAAAGGTATTCGCCGGGCTTGAGTTCGACCTCGTAGTCCTTGGTCGTACCCGGTGCCAGGCCGCCGCCCGAGACGCTGATCTTGGTCAGCTTGTGCAGCGGATTGCGCCAGTTGTAATCGCGCTCGCGCAGCCAGAAGCCGAGGTCGTAGGGTACGTCCTTGTTGGTGACACGGAAGATATAGCGTCCCGGCTTCAGCTTCAGCACCCGGGCGGCGGCCAGGCGCGCGGCCCCGGTTTCGGCGTTGATCTTTTCGCAGTCCTCCTTGCGGCGAGTGATGAAGCCGTGATCGACGCCGTTTTCCGATTCGAGAAACTGACAGGCGACCTGAGTCAACTGGATCACCGGGGTATCGCCTGCGGCGGTCGCCGGTCGGCCCGGCGCCGGGAGCACGAGCATCAGGGCCGCCAACAGCGCGGCTGCGTAAAAACCGGGCAGACCACGTGCAACGGGGGCCATGGAACCTTCCTCCCGCGATGATGGGGAACACGTCCCCTACGGTGGGGCGCCGGAGGGCAACTGACAAATCACGATTTGTCGATGGGATGTGAAATTGCCGGATTGTGAT
>RFLL01000011.1 GCA_003693905.1 Alphaproteobacteria bacterium | reverse complement strand
GCTGCGGTTCATCAACCGTACCGGGGCGCAGTGGTACGGATCCTGCCCCGAGGCGCTGACCGGGCGTTACATGCGCGATCTCGCCCTGCCGGAAGCCTACGACGCGATGCAGGACCTGTTCGACCAGGCGCTGAAGGGCGAAGCGGTGGTCAGTGAGCAGATCCTGAAGTATCCGGACGGGCGCAAACGCAACGTTCGCGTGAACTACATCCCCCACTTCTATGCCCGCGGCAGGGTGAAGGGGTTCTTCGCCCTGGTCGAGGACATCACCGAGCAGACGAGGGTCGAGAAGCAGCTTGCCCAAAGCCAGAGAATCGGGGCGCTGGGTCAACTGACCGGCGGCGTTGCCCACGAATTCAACAACCTTCTCGGTATCATCATCGGCAATCTGGAGCTTCTGGAAGGCGCACTTGACGGAGTTTCAGAGCCCGATGCGGACAAATTCGTGGCCACCGCCATGCGGGCGGCCCTGCGCGGCGTCGAGCAGACGCAGCGCCTGCTGAGCTTCGCGCGCAAACAGGAACTCCGCCCCACGGCGGTCAACCTGACCGCCGCCATGCCCGATATCGCGACCATGATTCGGACGGCATTGGCGCCCAACATGATGCTGACCATCGATCTGGCCGACGATCTGTGGCCGATCCTGGTCGATCCCGGGCAACTTGAGGGCGCGCTTCTCAATCTCGCCATCAATGCCCGGGACGCGATGCCCGACGGCGGCACCCTTACGATCCGGGCCGCCAACCGCCACATCTCGACGCCCACGGACGTCCCCGTCATGCAGGGAACGATGCCGCCGGGCGACTATGTCGTGCTGTCGATCACGGACACCGGCGTGGGCATGTCGGACGAGGTCCTGGAGTACGTGTTCGACCCGTTTTTCACCACCAAGCCGGTCGGCCAGGGCAGCGGCCTCGGCCTCAGCATGGTGTACGGATTCGTGCGCCAGATGGGCGGCCATGTCGATATCGACACGGCCCCCGGCCACGGCACCACCGTGCACCTGTTCTTCCGGCGCGCGGCCATTCCCAGGATGTGCATGGCCTGTCCCGTTCCGGCCATGGACTCCGCAGCTCCATCGTCGTATCGCAACGCCGAACCTACCCCCTTGCCCACCCCGGCCCGGCGCACCGGCCCGTTATCACAATCTGGATAGCAAAGCCGGAGTATTCATTCTTTTGCTATATTTTTCGAAATCCTCAAAGCGGGGGAATACATGACGATGGACAAGACCACACGCGAATCCACGGGCATCGGGAGCCGGAGACACAAGATCCGAATACAACGCAACGGATGACACTGGAGCGGTCCTGCCGGCCCCGCAGTATCCAGAAAGCATGCGCAACTCCGTACACGGCGAAGCGAACCAGCACCCTCGAAGCCGGCCTTCCTTCAAGCCGGAGAAAATAACACAATGGCACGGATACTTCTGATCGACGACGAAACCGACCTGCGGACAACGGTCCGCATGATGCTGGAACAGGCGGGCTACGAGGTCGTCGAGGCCGACAACGGCCTTGAAGGCCTGAGACAGTTCGAGGCCACGGCACCCGATATCGTGATCACCGATCTCATCATGCCGGACATGGAAGGGATCGAAACCATCCGCAAGATGAAGTCCCTGGCCCCGGCCACGCCGATCATCGCGATGTCCGGCGGCGGGCGCGCCCGGCGGGTCGATTTTCTCAAGGCGGCAAAGGTGTTGGGCGCTTCGCGGACCCTGCCCAAACCGTTCCGCAGACACGAACTGCTCGCCGCCGTGCAGGCGTGCCTAGGCGCACCCGGGCCCGCCTGCTGAACATCGCGCCGATCCTTCGCCGGTCTCTGCCCCATATCCGCTCAAGACCCCCCGTATCCGCTCAAGACCATCGCCCGGCAACACGGGAGGGCCCCCTTGCCGATCGCGCTGCGGCGTGAAATAAGCACCGGCGAGGGATCGGAAGGTGAGGCGGTCGCCGGATGACCACCGCCGCCGACGGGGTGTTGCCGCAGTCACATCATGAGCGTTTGGGGGAAGATACTGGGCGGTGCCGCAGGATTCGCCATCGGGGGACCGATCGGCGCCCTGATCGGTGCCGTCGCCGGTCATGCGGTCGACCGCATGCGCACCGCCGAAACCGACGGTACCGCCGATGCGGCGACCAAGAACATCGCGTTCACCATCGGTGTCATCGTCCTCGGCGCCAAGATGGCCAAAGCCGACGGGCGGGTCACGCGTGACGAAATCCGCGCCTTCAAGGAAGTGTTCCGCATCCCGCCCGAGGAGTTGAAGAATGTCGGGCGCCTTTTCGACCGCGCCCGGCGCGATGTCCGCGGCTTCGAGCCCTATGCCCGACAGATCGGGCGCATGTTCAAGAACAACCCGCGCGTTCTGGAAGAACTGCTCGACGGTCTGTTCCACATCGCCCGCGCCGATGGCCGGGTCACCGACGACGAGCTGGCGTATCTTGAACAGGTGGCGCGCATCTTCGGTCTCAGCGAAGCGCAATGGGCGCATATCCGGGCTGCCAACATCGGCCCCGACGGCGCCGACCCCTATGCCATCCTGGGCGTTTCCCCCGATGCCGACGAGGCTACGATCAAGGCCGCATATCGCAAGCTGGTGCGCGAGAACCATCCCGACCGCCTGGTCGCGCAGGGCATGCCGGAGGAATTCATCGCCCTGGCCAACGAGCGCTTGGCGACCATCAACGCCGCCTACGAACAGATTCAACGC
>RFLL01000078.1 GCA_003693905.1 Alphaproteobacteria bacterium | reverse complement strand
ATGGCGGCGCGGGGCGGCGGCCGCTCGGGCGGCGGTCTTCTATCTGCTCAACGGCTATCTTCTCGGGCGGGAGTATTTCGAGCTCGTGGCCGCCCGCCGGACCGATCTGGCCGGTGTGCGGCAACTGCACCGGGCACATCGGGGGCGCGTCCTTCTGGCGGGCGTGGTGATTGCCTTCCTGTTGACGATTCCCCTGGTCAACCTGGTGACACCGCTGGTCGCCACGGCGTTCATGGTCCACGTTTTCGAGGGCCTGCGGCGCACGCGATAGGCGGTCGAGCGTTCAAGTACCGATTCAGGCTTCGCCTCTGCGACGGGATTCGGCTGCATGTTCACCAAGCGGTTGTCGTCACGAAACAAGGCCCGGAAGGGGTCCGATCCAAAGCCCTTGGACCCGCCGTCCGAAACTACGTCGTCACAGCGCGCCGCCATGCCGGTGCCCCCGCTCAAGCCGTTCTCCCGGTCCGCGGATGCGCAGCAATCGAACGGGCCGGATCCGGCCGCGCGCCCGATACCCGGGCGCGAGACCCCTGCCTCCGCATCCGGGCCGGGACCGACGCCGCGGTCGCGCCCGCTTCCCGCCTTCGCCCGCCCGGGCGCACCGGCGGCGGCGAAACCGGCGGCAGCAGGGGCCCGGCCCTCGCGTGCCGGTGAAGGCAGGGACCCGGCCGCGCAGCGGCGACGCGCCAGTGTCGGCCAGGTGCTTCTGGTCGGTCCCGACATTCGCCTGAACGGCGAGATCACGGCTTGCGAGCGTTTGCATGTCCAGGGCGCCGTCGAAGGCGAAATCCGCGAAACCCGGACGTTGGAGATTGCCGACGGCGGGCGCGTCACCGGCACCGTCGAGGTCGAGGCGTGCACCGTCGCCGGCTCTTTCGAGGGTGAACTGACGGTGCGCGGCGTTCTCAACCTGCGCCCCACCGGACGCATCAGCGGCACCATCCGCTACGGCGAAATCGAGATCGGCCGCGGCGGGCGCATTACCGGGACCTTCGGTCCGCTGGGAACGGGAGCCGCAGCCACGACGGGCGGCACAGGCGCCGCGCCGGCGGCCTTGCGTGCTGCGCCGGCGCCGGCGGACGACCCCGCCGTCGCGGGCCCGTCACGTTCCCCGAGCTCATCACCTTCCCCGAGCCCGTCCCGTCCGGCGTGAACGGCCCATGCCGCGCCACCCGCCCGAGAGGCGCGTAATCCTTCCCGGATTTGGTCGCTCCGGTCCCGTCGTCGCGGTTCTGGTGGCGGTGCTGGTGGGCGCATGCCAGCGCCCGCCCGCCCCGCCGCCGACTCCGGAAACGTCACCGCCGGCGACGGCCTCCGCCCCTGAACGCGCCCGCGAACCCGCTCCCGGACCCGCTTCCGAGGCGGACGCGGCGGGCGCTGCTTCTTCGCCGCCGGCGAGCCCGGACGACAACGAGGCCATGATCGCGCGCCTGCCCACCCCGCCATCGGAGCCGGCGCCACCGCCGGCGCCCCCCATCAACGACGATCCACGGCAGTTGCTCGGCCTCGACCGGGCCCGGCTCGACGCCCTTCTCGGCCCGCCGACATTGATCCGGCGCGAGGCGCCGGCGGAGATCTGGCAGTACCGCGAGGGCGCCTGCATCATCGACGTGTTCCTGTACGCCGCGGAGACGGCGCCGTCGCCAGACCCCGCGGCGGCCGATTACCGGGTCAGCTATGTCGAGGCCCGCGACGGCGCGGCGCGGCCGATCGCGGTACGCGGGTGCCTGAATACCCTGCTGCGCGCGCACCTGAACGCAGGTTCACCTGGCTCAGGCATACCCGATCCGGCCGCCCCCGACTGAGGCCGCACCTTATTACGATTACGCGCGATTACGCGCGCGCGTTTTTTGCCGCCTTCGTGGCCTTCGTCGCCCCGGTCTTGCCGGTGCGGGGCCGGGATTGCCGGGTTTTCCTGGCGGCGGGTGTTTTGGCGGGTTCGGCCGTCGTCTTCGCCTTGTACGCGCACAGATCGCGGATCACGCAGGCTGGGCAATCGGGCTTGCGCGCCTTGCACACGTAGCGTCCGTGCAGGATCAGCCAGTGATGGGCGTGGCGCTTGCGTTCGGGCGGTACGATCTTCTCAAGGCGCTGTTCGACCTCGTGCGGGGTCCTGCCCGGGGCCAGCCCGGTGCGGTTGCAGACCCGGAAGATGTGGGTATCGACGGCGATCGTCGGCTCCCCGAAGGCGATGTTGAGAACCACGTTGGCGGTCTTGCGCCCGACCCCGGGCAGGCTCTGCAGGGCGGCGCGATCGCGCGGGACCCGGCCGTCGTACTTTTCCACCAGGATGCGCGACAGGGCGATGATGTTCTTCGCCTTGGTGTTGTAGAGGCCGATGGTCTTGATGAACTCCTTGAGGCGCTTCTCGCCCAGGGCCAGCATCTTCTGCGGCGTATCGGCGACCTTGAACAGCGCCTGGGTCGCCTTGTTGACGCCGGCGTCGGTCGCCTGCGCCGACAGGACGACCGCAACCAGAAGGGTGTAGGGATTGGTGTAGTCGAGCTCGCCCCTGGGTTCCGGCAGGGCGGCGGCAAGGCGGTCGAACAGCTTGGCGGCCTGGGCTCTGGTCATCGGCGGGGACCCCGGTGTCGTTGAAGGGACGCGCGCGACTGTAGCCGAGCCGCCGGCCCGGCACCACCGGCCGTCTTTACCGATGTCCGGGCGGTTCCTAAAATGAGCGGCCATGACAGACTCGACGCACACCGAGCCAACACATTCCAACGGGACACGTTCCAACGGGATGGAGTCCGGCGAAATCCTGTTCGATGCGCTGCTGCGCCCGCATTGCAGTCTCAGTCCGCACGGATTCGTGCTGCTGATGAGCCTCGTGT
>RFLL01000077.1 GCA_003693905.1 Alphaproteobacteria bacterium | reverse complement strand
TGCGTGGGTCGGGGGTTCGAGTCCCTCCATCGGCACCATTTCTCTTTTTTCTTTTACTTCCCCTCTTCTCTTCTTCCCCGACCTCTCCACGGCCGCCGATGTCCGGGCCTCAGATGCTCATCCGGAAGACCGTGGGCTGTTCGGAATAGAGCGGCGGGTGCGCTCCGGCGCGGCGGTAGGCCGCCGCCCCCAGACCGGGACCGTCGCGGTGTTCGGCCAGCAGCAGCGCCGATACGCTGCGTCCGGTCGGGCCATCCAGATCCGCGCTTCGACCCGCATCCGGGGAGGCATCCCGGTCCAGATCTTGGGCGAACGCCTGGGCCAAAAAGGCAGCCGAAGCGCCGGGGCCGAAACCCGGGCGCTGGTGAGCGTGCAGCCCGGCGGGAAGCGGCAGGCCGCTTGCCGTGCCGTTCCTTCCACCACGGCGCGCGCGCGCCGAGCGCTCCTCGTCAGAAAGGTCCGGACCGGGGCGAACGGCGGAGTGGGCGGCGCGCCGATCCCGGGTCCCGGGGGCCGGCGCCGGCGGCTCGACCGGGCTCACCCGCCCCGGCACCGCACCGTGGCCGAGCGCGGCCACCGCATCCGGCGGCAGCGCCGGAACGGAAAGGGGGGACGCACTGGGCAGGCCCGCCATGCTCATGGATGGAACCGTCCTTTGAATGCGGGTGAGAATTTAGCGACAATTTTATTGAATTTTCCCTATGGACACAAGACACATTGGGGAAATCCATTAACTGTCCCAATTAACCATTGAGATATTCAAAAATAATGCACTATAAACAATCTATTTACTTTGAAGTATTCATGTATTGTTTGTTGTAATGTTAACCATCTCACCATCGTTATTTACGCTTTCATTGTTTGTTAAGACGGCAGCCCTAGAGTCGATCCCAACGTTGCGATCACGGCGGGCGTCTTCCCACCGTCCGGGAAGCCCAAGGCCGGAATGCGATAATCATACGTCCGCGTGCACAACGGTGTCGGCATTCGCAGGTAGGAACGACCGCCCGTGTACTTTTCCACTCGCACCGACGATAGTCTGGCCCAGCCGCATCGGCTGCGGGCGGCTATCGAAGCATCCGGCGATCTTTTGTACTGCTGGGACCTGGCCACCGACCGCATCGAGTGGATCGGTGCTCTGGCGCAGTTCTTCGGCCCCGAGCGGACCGCGGTCCCGCAGTGCGGCGACGACTTCAACGGACGCATCAACCCCGAAGACCTGCCGTTGCGCATGCAGGCGCTGTCGGAACATTTCGCGGGTGCGCAGTCGTATGATTGCGAGTACCGGATCCGGGCCGGCAACGGCGAATTTCACTGGGTCCACGACCGTGGCACGGTCGAGCTGTCACCGTCCGGTACGCCGGCACGCCTGGCCGGCGTGCTACGCCTCATCACCCAGCGCAAGCTTCAGCAGGCGCATCTGGAACAGCTTGCCAACTACGACGAACTGACCGGTCACTTCAACAAGCTGCGCCTGCGCGAAGCCCTCGACGACGCCCTGACCCACAGCCTGCGCTACGGCCGTCACGGGGCCTTTCTCGTCGTCGGCGTCGATCAGCTCGATCACATCAACACCGCCTACGGCTACGAAGCCGGTGATACGGTTCTTGTCGCCGTGGCCCAATGCCTGGACCGCTGCCTGCGGGCGACCGACGTCATCGGCCGCCTGGGCAGCGACCGTTTTGGCGTTCTTCTCAATCCCTGCTGCGAAACCGAAGCCGCCGCCATCGGCGAGCGGATCCTGCACACCCTGCGCCAGGAAACCATCACTCTGGCCCGTAACACGCATCTGCACGTCACCGCGTCGATCGGGCTGGTGTGCTTTCCGAAGCAGGCGAGAACCAGCTTCGATGCCATCGCCAAGGCCGAAGGGGCCCTGCTCAAGGCCAAGGCGGCCGGCCGCGACTGTCTTTACGTCTATCATCTGAGCGAGGAACAGTGCCGGACCTTCCGCGCCAGCATGAAGATCGGCGAGCAGGTGACCCGGGCCCTCAAGGACGACCGTCTGGTCTTCGCCTATCAACCGGTGGTCGACGCCCGTACCCACGAGGTGCGCTATTACGAATGCCTGCTGCGCATGTACGACGAAGACGGCACCCTGATCCCGGCCAGCAAATTCGTGCCGGTGGTCGAACGGATCGGCCTGGTGCGCGCCCTCGACCGTTGCACCCTCGACATGGCCCTGCGCGATCTCGAGGCCCATCCCGGCATCGTCCTGGCGGTCAACATCTCGGGGGCGACCGCGGCCGACCGGGGCTGGCTGCGGACCCTGGTGACACGGCTGAAGGAACGCTCCGATCTGGCCAGCCGACTGATCGTCGAAATCACCGAGACCGCAGCCCTTCACGACATCGACGACACCGCCCGCTTCGTCTCCGTCGTCCGCGACCTTGGCTGTCAGGTCGCGATCGACGATTTCGGCGCCGGCTATACCACCTTCCGACACCTGCGGGCGCTCACCGTCGATATCGTCAAGATCGACGGTTCGTTCGTGCGCCACCTCGAAACCCACGCCGAAAATCTGCTGTTCATTCGCAATCTTCTTGCTCTGGCCAAGAGCTTCAACCTGATCACCGTCGGCGAAGGCGTCGAGACCGAAGCCGAGGCCGCCCTTCTGCTCGCCGAAGGGATCGACCTGCTGCAGGGATATTCGTTCGGCTATCCGGACCTGAAACCGGCATGGCGAACACCCGCGACCAACGGCAAGGCGGCGGTGGCCCCGGCGGTATCGGTCGCGGGCAACGGGCATTGTGCCGTGATCGCCATGCCTCCGGCGCCGGCGCGCGCATGAGCCGCCGGCCCTTGGCATCCCGCGGTCCCCGGCGTCCCGGCCACCGGCCCTAACGCGGTCCTGATTCCTGATCGTATTTGATGTAGGCACCGGCCGCATCGCCGCGCGGCCCTTCCAGCGCACCGCCTTCGCGACCCGGCTGCCACTGGATGAGCGCTTCGATCCTGGCGGCGAGAGCGAAATCCTTGTCGGTCACGCCGGCGGCCGAATGGGTCATAAGGCGCACCTCGACCCGGTCGTAGGACAGCGTGATATCAGGATGATGGAAGGTGGCTTCGGCCAGATGCCCGATGGCGTTGACGACCATCAGGCTCGCCTTCCAGCCGTGCGTGCGATAGACCCGACAGATATGGCCGCCGCTCAGCCGCCAGTGTGGCAATTCGCGCGCCAGCCGGGCCGTCACCTCGTCCTCGCTCCAGGTCCGCTCCATGGCTTCCAGCCCCGTTCAAGCGCACATGCCCTCTTGTCACGGCATGGGGCGCATTCAGCGCATCCGTTCGATCTCGACCCCGACGGCCGCGGCCTGCGGTTCGACGTCGAGCTTTTCGACCCGCACCCGCACGCGTACGGCCCGTGAATCGGCCAGACACAGACGGGCGATCCGCTCGGCCAGGGTCTCGACTAGATTGATGTGTCCTTCGGCAATGATCGCACGGATGCCGGCGATGATATCCTCGTAGGAAACAACCCGGCTGACATCGTCGCCAAGAGCGACCGGGTTCGGCACCACCTCCAAGGCCACGTTGATGCGCACCCGCTGCGGCGCCGTTCGTTCATGGGCATGGACCCCGATTCGGCACGCCAGAATCAGATCGGTGATCAGGATCCGGTCCAGGTGGCGGACGTCGTCTTCCGGGCGCGCCGTCACCAGCCGCGTCGCCAGCGCTCCTTGTTCCACGCCACGATCCTTTCCCTGTTCCCGGCCCCCGGTTCCCGGGCTTCCACGTTCCCCCGCCGATGAAAGTTATGCCGGAAACCCGGGGGCTGCGCAATTCATCGCACACGAACTACGGATGGCGGGTTCCGGCCCGTGCGCGCCGCCTCTGGGGCGATCCGGCGACACCGCGACCGGTTCGCTCCCCCGTTGCTGCGCTTCAGGCAGGGCACATCCACCATGCACAAAGGTGAGGCTCGCGACCGCCCCGGCCCCGGTTGCCCCCACATTCGGTTGATCATCGTCAAGGCGGATACGGCCGCTCCCGCGGCAGAGTCATTTTCATGCCCACGAGCACGCGCAGCCGGAAAACGCCGACGGCATCAGGCAGTGCCGAGGCGCTCGCCAAGCTTGAGCCCCTACCCGAAAATCTGTTCCGCGTACCCGTCGATCTGCTGCTGACCGACCACTACCGACAGACGCTCGTCAGCGAGGCGTTGAGCGCCATCGTGACCGCCCCGCACGCGGCGGGAACACCGGCCCGGGCCGAGAAAATCGCGCACTTTCTGGAAAGCGATCTCGTCCATCACATGAACGACGAGGAAGAGGCGCTGGGAACGCGCCTTCTCGCCTGCGCCCGCGAGGAGGACGGCGTGCCGTTACTGCTTGCGCGCCTGCGCCGCGAACACGCCGCGATCCGGGAAACGGCGACGGCCGTACAGACGGGGCTGGAAACGCTGGCCGTGCGTCGCCGGCTGCCCGATCCGGGCACCTTTGCAGCAAAGGCCGAGACCCTGGTCGCCGCCGTACGGGCCACGATCGCGTGGCAGAACCGGCTGCTACTGCCACTGGCGCGGCGGCGACTCGGCAACGCAGACCTGTGGAGCCTGGGTCAGACCATGGCCACGCGGCGCGGCATTTCATTCCCGGCCTGAGCGTCGTCCCGTGTCTTCGCCTCGTCGGCATCGCCCCCGGGGATGTCGTCCCCGGGCAGCTCATCCCTGAGCACGGCGCCCGGTCGGCGAGGCCGGAGCGCACGGCGACGCAGTTTCGGCACCGAGCCTCTTCAGGGCTCCGATATCGGCGATGGTCACCCGGGCACCGCTGGTCGCCACGCCAAGCGCGCGCAACCGTGCCAGCGAGCGGGAGAAGGTTTCCGGCTGCATGCCGAGCCGGCGCGCGATCAGGGATTTGTCGAGGGGAAGGCGGATTTCCACCGGCCCATCCTCGGTCGCGGCCAGACGAAGCAGAAATTCCGCCACCCGTTCGGTCGACGATTTCACCGACAGGCGCTCGACCTGCTGTACCAGCCGGCGCATGTGGCGCGACACCGAGGCCATGACGTTGAGGGCGTAATCCGCATTCTCGCGCAATTTGCGAATGAAGCTGTCGGCCGGTATGACGAGCAGGCGCGAATCTTCGACCGTCATCGCGCTGACCGGATAGTCGCCGGAATCGAAGACCGCCGCCTCGGCGAACGATTCACCCGGCGCAAAGACGCCGATGACGCTTTCCTGACCGGCCTCGGTCTCGCGGAACAGCTTCACCCACCCTTCGAACACGACGAAAAAACGGGTTGCGGGTTCCTGCTCCAGGAACAGGACGGCGTTGCGCGGAAAGCGCTGCACCCAGGCATCGGCAAGCAGAGAGCGGATGTCGGACCGGGAGAAACCGGCAAACAGCGGCAACCGGGCAAGCATCCGGTAATCCTCTTCATTGAGACCGGTTCTGCGCCGGAATCGTTCCGCATCCTGCTCCGCCATGCCTGGACGCCTTTTTTTCTTTCGGCTCCCACAGGTCATGATAGCAGCCGGCCAAGGCCGGCGAAACCACCCTTGGCCCCTCATAATATGAGGAAAAATCTGAGGATTTCTCGCCGCCCAGCAACGCACCCGCGATCCGCGCCCGGGTGACGGGCGGTTACGCCGCGCCGGCGCCGCGGGCCGCCAGGAACTTGTGCAGGCGCGCGTCCTTGATGCGGAAATGTTCGGTGAACCAGTGCTCCAGCGTGCCGCCGAGATCGCGTTCGAGATCACGGTAGGCCCCGGCCTGGTAGGTCTCCATGATATCGCGGATCTCATCGAGCAGGCGTTCGTGGTCGGCCTTGTGGGCGTCGTACTCGTCGTAGCGCAGATCCCGCATGGTGCGCTCTTCGAGGGCGAAATGAGCCGAGATGCGGGCATAGATCTCGCCCAGGAATGCCTCGATCTCGGCCGCATCCGACGTTGCCGACAAGGTATCGTACAGACGGTTGATCAGTCCGATCAATTCGCGGTGCTCGTGATCGACGGCAGGAATGCCGATCTCGAACTCCGGGCGCCATTCGATCAATGCCATTGCCACCTCCCGGTCGACGACCGGCACGTGCTGCGGGCCGCGGGCATCATTTGAACGGGCATCATTTGAAGAAGAAACCTCCCATCTCGGGGCGGAACCCGATCACCAGGTTGCGCCGCGGCGGCAGGTCCAGCGTCGCCTGCGCCTCGTAGTCGAACCCCTCGCTGCGGGTGCTGTCGCGCATGCGCACAACGACATGACGACGGCCGACAGGTACGACAAAGCGTTCATAGACCTGCGCCGGCCCGTCGCGCGACAGACCCGAGGGCGCAAACGTACCGCGGAACAGCGGCGCGCCGTCAAAGTCGAGTTCGAGATAGACCGGTACTCTCTCGCGCGAGCACGACAGGGTCCGGCGCATGTTGGGGGCGAGCTTGGACAGCTCCTTGGCCGTGCGTTTGCGACAGGCGACCTTGTGCTTGGCGCTGTGTGCAAAGCTGAGCTTGATCAGCGCCTGATCGTCGGGAAAGTGCGTGTGGCGCGGCCACGTGGCAAAACCGCCAAGCAGCGCCGCAATGGCCGCATAAACGATCACCTGGCCGATATAGGCGACTGCCCGCGTCATCTCTCAGTCCACCGTCTCGCTCGGTGCGGCGGCATCGGGACGTGCATTCGCACGCGCCGAGGCGCCGGGCCGGAGCGGGTCGAAACGTGGCAACGCCGCGATGCGCGCAGCGAACGCCGCCACCGCATTGGACAACCCGCGCCGGTCGAGCGTTCCACCCCAATAGGTCAGCAACCGCTCCCGCGGAACGCGCTTACGCAGGTACGGATCGCGCTCGCCCGCCAGGCGCATCTTCGTCCACATCACCCCGAAACGGTTGTAGCATTCGCCTTCACGGCACCCGGTCAGCACCACTCCGTCGGCAAGATCGCGGCTGAGCACGTAGTCGATGAACGACGGTGGCAGCGCCGCGATGCAGGGCAGACTGAAGGCCGCGATGCCCGGGCCTTCGATATCCGCCACCCGCACACCGTGATCGCAGCCGAAGACGACGATGCGTGCTGGCCCGTCCAGTTTTGCGGTCCTGCGTGCAAGGTCGTCACGCAGCGCCCGTAACGGCCGTTGCGGCAGATCGATGCCGGGAATGAGGTCGGAAGCGCGGCGGAACGGTGTCGCCGTCGGACAGGCCCCGGCGCAGATGCCGCAGCGTACGCACAAGTCCGGATCGACCTGCGCCTCGTGATCGAACGGCAGGCCGTCGCTGCGCGGCATCATGGTGATGGCATTGTAAGGGCAGTCTTCGGCGCAACGTGTGCAGCCGTTGCAGTTGGACAGATCGACCGCCGCCGCGGCCGGCTGTTTCAGCGGCGGCAACCACGGCAGGACGAACAGCATCAGACTGGCCGCCACCGCAAAGCCCCATCCGGCGCCATAGGAGGTCGCGTCCATGAACGGATAGATGGCCAGATAGTACCAGTCGATGTCGAGCGTCCCGGGGACAACGCTCAGGTTCGCCGGTTCCTGGCTTTCGGCCGGGTGAACGAACGCCAGCGCCAGCAGCATGACGAAGGTACCGACGGCCAGACCGCGGTTGGGGTTGAACCTGGGCCGACTGATCCGCTGCAGATGGATCCACAGGACGAACAGCAGGATGAGCGGCACCGCAATGTGCATGAACAGAAGCAGCGTGAAGAAGCGGTCGTCGAGATCTTCCGGCGTCAGGAAATTGCGCGCGATCGGTTCACCGAATATGCCCAGCCAGTCGAACCATTCGGTGGTGGCGATGGCGATGTACTGGGCCAGCGTGTCCCATACCAGCCAGTAGCCCGTGATACCGCTGGCGATGACCAGCCAGAATATCGGAACCCCGGTTATCCAGGTGAACCAGCGCGGCCCACGATAGCGCCCCATCGCGAATTCGCGGGCGATGTGCACGACCATCATCAACACCATGCCGTCGGAGGCGTAGCGGTGCAGGCTGCGCATGACGCCGCCGAGGTACCATTGCTGATAGGTCATGTACTCGACCGACTGGTAGGCCTCGGTGGTGCCGGTATCGAAGAAGATGTAGACGTAGATGCCGCTGACGGCGACGATCCAGTAATAGTAGAAGCCGAGCGGCCCGAGAAAGTAGAGCGGATTCCACGCCGGTCCGAAGACGCGGTCGAGCGCGGCTTCGGCGTATTCGAACATGATCCGCAAAGGCCGCTGGATCCGCGCCGGCACATCCGGTGGCGGTGCGGCCGGGGTTTCGCTTCTCGCCAACGTATCCATCTCAGGCGCCCAACCCCATCCGTCGTTGACGCTCCATGCGGCGCTGGCGCAGAAGCGCGCGCACCAGAATGAACCCGACCGTCAGCAGGCTGCCGGCGCCGATGGTCAAGCCGACAAACAGCGAATAGTCGAACCGGTAGCGCCCCGTCGCGGGGTCATACAGCGTGCAGAACAGACGCACGCGCTCGATCAGTCCGTCCAGTGTCGGTCGCGCAAGCTGCCGGCGCAGCAGAAGGCTCTTCAACGGCTCGACCAGGGCCGGCGGCTCGAAGGTATCGCCATAGACCTGGGCTGCGACCCGCCCGTCGGCATCGATCACGCTGACCTGTGCCAGGTGATCGAAGCCCTTGGGAGAGGGATAGTAGATGAACCCGATATCCTCGGCCAGGGCACGGGCCGTATCTTCATCGGTGCTGAGAAAGGTCCAGTTGGGCAGATCGATACCCTGGGAGCGGGCATAGGCGCGCATCCGCTTCGGCGTATCATGTGCGGCATCGAAACCGATCGTGACCACCGCAAAGCTGTCACGCCCGAGCGCATCCTGTGCCGTCTCCACGGCACGGGCCAGGGTCTGCACGATCAGCGGGCATACGTCGGTGCACGCGGTATAGACGAAATTGATGACCAGCGGCCGGCCACGGTACGTCGACAGACGCACCTCGCGCCCGCGCCTGTCACGAAACGCGTAATCGCCGATGACGGTGCCGATCGCCTTCTGGCTGTAGTTCAATGCGGCTTCGGGATCGTACGGGGAGGGCACACTGCCGCTGCCCGCCTGCGCCACCGCGAAGGCGGGAGCAAGCAGCATCAAGGTTCCTGCAATCGCAGCACCGACCCGTCGCATCAATCGTCCCGTTATCAGAGTTCGCACGCTACCCGAGGATGAGGCGATCGGCGATGGCTCCGCTCAACAGCGCGCCGAGCTGTATCAGAGAGGCAAAGAAGTTCGTCATCGCCGTCCGTGCATCCGGAGCCCGCACCAGGCAGATGCTGCGATGGACAAACCAAGCCCCGCCAAGCGCCGCGGCAACGAAATAGATCCACCCCATGCCGAAGGCGACGGGCATCAACGACAACGCGACCAGAGCGACGGCATGGGCCAGGATCACCCACGCCGCCGGTCCGTCGCCGATCACCACCGGCAGCATCGGCACCCCGGCGCGGGCATAATCGGCCCGCAGTACCGTGGCCAGGCTCCAGAAATGCGGCGGCGTCCACAGAAACAGAACCACCGCCAGAATGATCGGCGCCGGCGCCAGAGCAGGATCGACGGCGGCGGCCCCGGCCAGCACGGCAAAGCTGCCGGCCAAGCCGCCGAGCACGATGTTGAGCCACGTGCGCCGCTTCAGCCACACCGTATAGACGACGCCATAGACGAAGGCGCCGAGAAAGACGTGAAGCGCGACCCAGCCGTTGAGAACCCACGCCGCCGCCGCGACGGCAGCCGCCAGTAGAGCGAGGATGACCGACAGCCAGAGTGGCCCTGCACGCCACGCGCCGCTGGCGAACGGGCGCCCGGCGGTGCGCGCCATGCGACGGTCGAGGTCACGTTCGATGAACTGGTTGAAGGCACCGGCGCTGGCCGCCGACAGCAGCACCGAAAGCGCCAGAACCGCCACCTGCCACGCCGACAGGGCCGGGCCCGGCATGACGGCCAACCCGGCCAGGGCGCTCAACATGATCGCCACGGCAATGCGCATCTTGAACACGCACCACACCTGTCCGATGACGGCCGTCATTGCCGGTCTCCCTTGCGTGTCCCCGTTCCTCCCCGCGCTAGCTGAGCGGCCAGACCTCGGACAGGAACTTCCAGTTCACGAAGTAGTAGAGAACGAACACCGTGAAGAAGACGGCGACCAGGGTGATCGTCCCCGGCAGCTTGATGGTCCCTTCGCTGCCATAGGCGGCAACGGCTCCGCCGCCAAGCGCAACCACGGGCCGTTCCTTCGCCGCAGTTTCGTCACGCCGCTTGCCGAACAGGATCGAGCCGACGACGACGACGACGTACATCAGCCCGCCGAGCGCGGCCAGCAGCGCGAATACGCCGTTCAACCCCATCATCAGGAACGCGGTGCCGGGGTAGTCGAACGTCATCGTCGCATCCGAGAACGTGATGTCCCAATGACGTCGCGCCACCCCGAGCGTTCCGGCGCCCATCATGAACAGCGAGATGCCGCCGACCCCGATTCCGAATACATAGGGCTGCAACTTTGCGACCGTGGGCAGAATGACGTCGCGCCGGAAGATGAGCGGAATGACGAGATAGGTGATCGCCATGAACGCCAGTGTCGTGCCGGCAACCACGGTGGCATGGAAATGTCCGGGAACGTACAGCGTGTTGTGCATGAGCAGGTTGAGCTGCTCGGTGCCGAGGACGACCCCCGAAATGCCGCCCAGGAAGCCGAACATGACGAACGACAGCGCCATGCCGGAAAACGCCGGGTTCCCCCACGGCGCCTTGCGCAGCCATTCGAACGCACCACGGGTAAAGCCGCGCCGACGCTGTGCCGCCTCGATCGCGCCGGGGACGCTCATGCCGTGGATCATGCTGCCCAGTACCGCCAGATAGATGGCGTAACTGGTATTGAAGATCTTCCACGATGAGCTGATGCCGGGCTCGACCAGCAGATGGTGCGCCGAGGCAAGTTGCAGGAACAGGATATAAAGCAGGAACGCCGTGCGGCTGACCTTTTCCGACAGCGGTTTGGCACCCAGCAGCATGGCGGCGATCGCGTACCATACCGCGACATGGGCCGACACGTTGATCTGCTGCGACGAATGCCCCATGCCCCACCAGATCACCTTGTACATCACCGGATCTATGTTGCTGATCAGGCCGATCGACCACAGGAACGTGGGGATCAGAATGATCGCGCCCGAGGCCAGGGTGAACACGGCGATGATCGCCGCCGTCAACGCACCGAAGGTGACCAGCGGGATCGAACCTTCATAGGTTTTCTCGGCCCGCGCCACCACCAGCGTACCGAAGAAGATGAAACAGGCGATCAGCGTGCCGACGGCAAACAGGATCAGGCCGAGATAGAAATGCGGCGCCGCCTTCATCGGCACGTAGGAGGTGAACATCACGCTCGATTCACCCTGAAGGACGGCCACGTTGGCCATGATCGCGCCGATCAGCATGAGGACGAAGGCGAGCCAGCCAAGTCGCGGTGTCGCCAGTCGCGAGTTCAGCAGGATGGCCGAAGCGAAATAAAGAATCGCGACCTCGAAGAAGATGATCCAGAACAGAAGCACGTCGGCGCCGTGCGCCGTCAGCACCAGATAGAACAGATCGTCCGGCAGCAGGTGAACGCCCGGCCAGCGCGTCAGTGCGACCATCAGGCCGAACAGCCCGCCGATGGCGAGAAACACGACCGCCACCACGGCGTTGGCCTTGATGAGCGCCTCGGCGTTGCGATCGACGCGCAGCCCGGTATCCGGGCAGATCCGAGATGCGAAGGTACCAGCCATCGTCGCCCCCTATGGCTTATTCGACAACGCGGATCTTGCCCACCATCGTGTGGTGGCCGATGCCGCAGTACTCGTTACAGACGACGCCGAATTCGCCGGCCTCGTTCGGCGTGATGGTCAGGACCATCTCGTAGCCGGGATGGACCTGTATGTTGATGTTGGTCGGTTGCAGCGAGAAGCCGTGCTGCCAGTCCATGGATGACAGGTGCAGGCGGTAGCTCTGGCCCTTTTCCAGCTCCAGAACCGGCCACCATTCCCACAGTCGCGCGATCAGATAGACGTCGCTGCCCGGCGGCGGATGAACGACCGGCACGCCAGTGTCGCCCTCTTCGCCGACCTGATACTGCTCGACCATGGCCTCGGCCTTGGCGGCAAAGACTTCCGGCTTGATCCGGTACGCTTCATTGGAAAGGTTCTGTTCCCCCGTCATATGCCAGTAGATCATGGCGAGGAACATGATGATGGACCACGCAAACGCAATCGAGATCCAGGTGATCTCCGTCTTGCTCAGGGGTTCCTTCCACCACAGGCGGTCGGTGGGCGGTGTAATCGCCATGGCGTCCTCGCAGCGTTATTCGGCAATCGGAATCTGGGCCACCTCCATGATCCCCCAGATGAGATAGAGGACCGTCGGAATGGTGACGCCTAGGAAGAGCAGCAGAAACGGGTTGTCGAGCACCCGTTGCATGATCGGCACCGGTCCCTCGTCTCCCGGCCCATGTCCGGTTTCCGCGGCCGAACCCTGGTTGTGGTCGGTCATGACACCCTCCGTCGATGGGCAACTGCCATCCGCATGAACGTGTACGGGCACGCAAAAACCATGTGCCCATGCTGATTGGTACGCGCCGGACGGAGCTCCTTCCTTGACGCACGTCAATTGAGAGCGGGAAGGTCGCGAATGGTTTGCGGAGGGCGGGTTCAGCCTTCCAGCAGACGCCGCAATACGGCGAAAGTGGTCAGGGCAAGAGTCAGAAGCACGAAGAAGAAAACCACCGAACGCGATTCCAGACGCGCGCCGCGGAAGCGCTCGATACGATCAACGATCCACCCCGCCACCACATAGAGCGCGATCGCCACGAGCGTAAAAT
>RFLL01000076.1 GCA_003693905.1 Alphaproteobacteria bacterium | reverse complement strand
CCCCGGTGCGGCCGCCAACTTCGCCCTGCTCGTGCGTGCCGTACGTGCCGGCTGGCCGCTGCCGCTGGCCAGCATCCGCAACCGGCGCAGCTTTCTTTATGTCGGCAACCTGGCGAGCGCGGTTGCCGTCTGCCTCGATCACCCGGCCGCCGCTGGAGGAGTGTTCGAACCGAGTGACGGCGAGCCGATCTCGACCCCGGACTTCGTGCGCGCCATCGCCGCCGCCGTGGGGCGTCCAGCGCGACTGCTGCCGTGTCCGCCGGCGCTGCTGCGCCTGGGCGCACGCGTGCTTGGACGCGCCGCCACCGCCGAGCGCCTGGTCGGGGATCTGATCAGCGACGACGCTCCGATGCGGGTGCGCCTGGGCTGGCACCCGCCGGTGCCCCTGGCCGAAGCCCTGGCCGCCAGCGCAGGTCCGGAATCGAACGGCGACGGATCGACACCGTGTCCCCGCGGCGCTACATAGGCGCAGCTCCACCGGCGTGGAATCCATATATCCCCGTATCCCCTTTCGTGATCGGCTCCCTTTCGTGATCGGTTCTGCCGCTCTTCGCCTCTATCGCCTGGCCGCCGGCGCCGCCACGCCGGCGGTGCGCCATCATCTGCGCCGCCGCCGAGCCCGCGGCCGCGAGGACGCGCAGCGCTGGCGCGAGCGTCTCGGCCACGCCGGCGTTGCCCGCCCGCCGGGCCCCGTGGTGTGGATCCACGGCGCCAGTGTCGGCGAGTCACTGTCGGCACTGCCGCTCATCGCCCGCATCCGCCGCGACTGGCCGGATCTGAACGTCCTCGTCACTACCGGCACCGTGACCTCGGCGCGGCTGCTGGCCGCCCGCCTGCCCGAGGGGGTGATCCATCAGTACGCCCCGGTCGATCTGCCCGCCGCAGTGACCCGGTTTCTCGCCCATTGGCGCCCCGACCTCGGCATGGTGCTGGAATCCGAGTTCTGGCCCAACCTGCTCGATGCCGCACAGAGGCAGGGCATCGAGCTGATTCTGGTCAACGGCCGGGTCTCGGCGCGCTCCTATGCGACCTGGCGCCGGCTGCGTCCGGTGATCGCCCGTCTGCTCGATCGTTTCGCGCTCATACTGGCGCAGTCGGAGGAAGATGCCGGGCGCCTGGCAGCCCTCGGGGCCAGGGCCCCGCGCTGCCTCGGCAACCTGAAATTCGCCGCCGCGCCGCTGGCCGCCGACCCCGCCGTGGTGCAGAAACTGCGCCGCGCCCTGAAGGAGCGCCCATGCTGGGTCGCGGCCTCGACCCACCCCGGCGAGGAGGAGGAGATCGCGACCGCCCACGCGATCCTGGCCCGGCATCATCCGGGAGTGCTGACCATCGTGGTGCCGCGTCATCCCCACCGCGGCCCCGAGATCGCCCGCGCGTTGCGCCACCGCGGTCTGCGCGTGGCCCGGCGCAGCGGCGGCGACGAAACGCCGCCGCCGGGCACGGACGTCTACCTTGCCGATACGCTGGGCGAGCTTGGCCTGTGGTATCGCCTCGCCGAGATCGCGTTCGTCGGCGGCTCGCTGGTGCCCAAGGGCGGCCAGAACATGCTTGAGCCGGCGCGCCTCGGCTGCGCCGTCCTGTGCGGCCCGCATACGGCCAACTTCCAGCGCGTGGCCGAGGCGATGCTGGCTACCGGGGGCTTGCGCCGCGTTGCCGACGCGCCGGAGCTGGCGGCAAGCGTCTCGACCCTTCTGCGTGATTCTGACACCCGCACCGCAATGATCGCGGCGGCCGAACACTTCGCCGAAGCCCAGAGCAGCGTCCTCGATGCCGTCACCGCCGCGCTCGCTCCCCACCTGGACCGGGCCGCGGCAAAGCGCGGCGATGGCCCGCCATCGCCCGCTGCGGCGATCACCCGGTTTTGATTGGCCGCTCCCCGCACAGGAAGGCGATACTGGCGCCATGATCGGCGCAGCAACCAGGCATGGCGGGCGCATCGGCCTGATCGCTCTCGCTTTCGGGACCGCTTTCGTCTTTTCGAACGCGCTCCGGGCCGCGGCCCCCGAGCGGGCGCAGAACTGGCAAGCGGCGTGGCCGCGCACCGATTTCACCAAGCATTCCGTCGACCTCGACGAAATTCGCAGCGGCGGCCCGCCCAAGGACGGCATCCCCTCGATCGACGATCCGAAATTCGTGCCGGTTTCCGAAATGACCGAGCTGGCGCCGAGCGAACCGGTGATCGGCCTCGAGATCAACGGCGATGCCCGCGCCTATCCGCTGCGCATTCTGACCTGGCACGAAATCGCCAACGACACCGTCGGCGGCGTTCCGGTGGCGGTGACCTATTGCCCGCTGTGCAACGCCGCCATCGTGTTCGACCGGCGCATCGACGGGCGGGCGGTGGAATTCGGCACCACCGGCAAGCTGCGCTATTCCGACCTCGTCATGTACGATCGTGAAACCGAAAGCTGGTGGCAGCAGTTTTCCGGCGAGGCGATCGTCGGTGCGCGCACCGGCACGCGCTTGAAGATGCTACCAGCGCGCCTCGAATCATGGCAGAAGTTCGCCGCCCGCCATCCCGACGGCCGCGTCCTAGTGCCGAACGATCCGAACATGCGCCCCTATGGCGCCAACCCCTACGTCGGCTACGACAGCGCCCGCGTACCGTTCCTCTATGACGGCGAACTGCCGCGGGATATCGAACCTCTGGCCCGGGTCGTGGTGGTCGGCGACGAGGCATGGTCGTTCGACCTGCTGCGGCGGCAACGGCGGATCGAAAGCGGCGATCTGATCCTGACGTGGGAACCGGGGCAGAACTCGGCGCTCGACACCCGGGCCATTGCCGAGGGCCGTGACGTCGGCAACGTGCTGGTCCAGCGACGTACCGGGCAGGGCCTGGTCGACGTCCGCTACGACGCCACCTTCGCCTTCGTATTCAAGGCCTTCCGCCCCGACGGCGTGCTGCACAAATAAATAATGTAACTACAATATTCTTCTTCAGGAATCTAACGGCCATCGTGATTCCATTTTTGACAGCACACAGGCAAGAATTTTTTCTGCTTCTTTATAGTAATACTCGATTATCTCGCGCAAATTGAAATGAGGAAATGTTGGCATATCATATCTTTTACATCTTGCATCCCATAACTCATAACGAATGCATTCATAGTTTCCAAATCTCCTACTTATAAACGTCCGTTTTGGAGCGTTCTCTCCATGTGATTTGTTCGCCGGATGACCGGCGCACCAAAGTGAAAACGCCCAGGACCAACGGCTTCGTCGAGCGCTTCAACGGCACCGTCCACGACGAGTTCTTCCGGGTGAAGATGCGCGAGACCTTCTATGAGAGCGTCAAGGCCCTACAGGCCGACCTCGACAAATGGCTCGTCCACTACAACACCGAACGGCCCCATCTCGGATACCGCAACCAGGCACGCAGACCCATTGAAATAATCAACCTGTCCGTAAGCCAAGAAGATTAAGAGGACACACCATGTAAATGGCCCGCTCACGCGGCGGTGCGGGACGTCGTGCGGGCGGCCTCTTCGCGCGCCGCCAGCGCCGCCTCGATCACGCCGCCTGCCGCCTTCGGGTCGCTCCCCGCCCCGCGACGGCATGCCGCCTCGCTCAGGTGACGGCGCCAGGCGCGCGCACCCGGCACGCCGTTGAACAGCCCGATCATGTGGCGCGTCACCGCGTGCACCGGCACACCGGCGGCGACCTGGGTCTCGATGTAGGGGATCATGGCCCGCGCCACGGCTTCGCGCGCCGGTACCGGGTGGTCGTCACCGAACAGGCGCCGGTCGGCCGCAGCCAGCATGTAGGGATCGTGATAGGCGGCGCGGCCGATCATCACCCCGTCGACATGGGCAAGGTGGGCCGCGGCCGCATCGAGCGACGTGACACCGCCGTTCAGGACCACCGGCAGATCGGGCAGCGCCTGCTTGAGGCGGTAGACGCGCTCGGGCTGCAACGGCGGCACGGTGCGGTTCTGCTTCGGGCTGAGTCCGCCCAGCCACGCCTTGCGGGCATGGACGATCAGTACGTCGCACCCGGCATCGAACAGCCGGGCCGCGAAATCGCGCAGGTACGCGAAGGAATCGAGATCGTCGATGCCGATCCGGGTCTTGACGGTGACCGGAATGGCGACCGCGGCGCGCATTGCCGCCACGCACGCGGCGACGCGTG
>RFLL01000075.1 GCA_003693905.1 Alphaproteobacteria bacterium | reverse complement strand
GCTCAGCACCGTTCCGCATCCGCGTATTCCGTTGCCGGCCGATCTCTACGGGGGCGAACGGCGCAATTCCGCCGGCGTCGATCTCAACGATCCGGCTGCCGTGGTGCCACTTGGGGCGGCCATGGACAGGGCCGCGGCGCAGGACTGGCAGGCGGCCCCGATCATTGGCGGCGTGACCGCGCGCGACGGCCGCGCGCGCCCGCTCACCGATCCGGCCGATCGCCGCCGCCGGGTGGGCGAGGTCGTCGAAGCGGGGCCGGAAGCGGTCGAACAGGTGCTCGCCCGGGCCGCGCGCGCCGCGCCGGGCTGGGATGCGACCCCGGCCGAAGAACGCGCCGCCTGTCTGGAACGCACGGCCGATCTGATGGAGGAAAATCGTGCCGAGCTGATGGCGCTGGCGGTGCGCGAGGCCGGCAAGACGGTCCCCGATGCCCTGGCCGAAGTCCGTGAAGCGGTCGATTTCTGCCGTTATTACGCCGCCCGCGCGCGAGCCGAATTCGCCGCCCCGCAGGCGATGCCGGGGCCGACCGGCGAGCGCAACGAGCTGTCCCTGCATGGACGCGGCGTGTTCGCCTGCATCAGTCCGTGGAACTTTCCCCTGGCGATTTTCACCGGCCAGGTCACGGCTGCCCTGGCGGCGGGCAATGCGGTTGTCGCCAAGCCGGCGGAACAGACGCCACTGATCGCCGCCGCCGCGGTGCGCCTGATGCATCGGGCCGGAATTCCCGGCGATGTGCTGCACCTGCTACCCGGCGACGGGCCGACGGTCGGCGCGCCGCTGGTCAACGACCCGCGCGTGGCCGGGGTGGCCTTCACCGGCTCGACCGAGACCGCCAGAGCCATCCACGAGGCCTTGGCCCGGCGTGGCGGCCCGATCGTGCCGCTGATTGCCGAGACCGGCGGTCAGAACGCGATGATCGTCGATTCCACCGCCCTGCCCGAGCAGGTGGTGCGCGATGTGGTGATTTCCGCCTTCCACAGCGCCGGCCAGCGCTGTTCGGCCCTGCGCGTGCTGTTCCTCCAGCAGGATGTCGCCGATCGCATGCTCGACATGCTGGCCGGGGCGATGGACGAACTGGTAGTTGCCGATCCGGCCGCCCTGGCCACCGATATCGGCCCGGTCATCGACGACGAGGCCAGGGCCATGCTGGAAGGGCACGTGAAGCGGATGACCGCCGAGGGGCGCCTGCTGCGCCGGGCCAAGCTCGGTCCCGATACGCAGCACGGCACGTTCCTGGCCCCGGTGGCGTTCGAGATCGACGCGCTGTCACGTCTGCAGCGGGAGGTGTTCGGCCCCGTCCTTCACGTCATCCGCTACCGGGCCGACCGCCTCGATGACGTGCTCGATGCCATCAACGCCACCGGCTATGGTCTGACGCTCGGCATCCACAGTCGCATCGATTCGACCGTCGACTACATCACCCGGCGCGTTCACGTCGGCAACACCTACGTCAACCGCAACATGATCGGCGCCGTCGTGGGCGTGCAGCCGTTCGGCGGCGAAGGGCTGTCGGGGACCGGCCCCAAGGCGGGCGGACCGCGCTATCTCCACCGGTTCGCGACCGAACGCACCGTGACCATCGACACCACGGCGGCTGGCGGCAATGCGTCGCTGATGTCCCTGGGCGAAGAGATGCCGGTGTAGTGCGTTTGCACGGGGCCGGGTTCAGGACGCCGGCCACACGGTGCGGACGCCGTCGATCACGAACTGAACCGCCAGGGCGGCCAGGATGATGCCGGAGACGCGGCTGATGACGTTGGCGCCGGTGACGCCGAGCAGACGCATCGCCGGCCCGGTCAGCAGCAGGCAGATCAGGGTCAGCACCAGCACGCCGATCAGCACGCCGAGCACGGCGGCCTGCTGGTACAGGCCGTGGGCCCGGCCCATCAGCAGCACGACCGAGGTCATCGCCCCGGGACCGGCGATCAGCGGGATGGCCAGGGGAAAGACCGAGATGTCGGTGCGGTGGGTGCTTTCCTCGTGCTCGCCGGGGGTGGTCGCACGCAGGCCCGACTGGCGCGCCATCACCATGTCGATCGACAGCAGCAGCAACAGCACGCCGCCGGCGATGCGGAAAGCCGGCAGACCGATACCGAGCAGTTCCAGCAGCGTTTCGCCGACCAGCGCAAAGACGATCAGGATGCCGCTGGCGATGGCGACGCCGCGAATCGCCGCCCGGCGCCGTTCGACGGCCGGAAAGGCGGCGCTCAGCCCGGCGAAGATCGGCACGATACCGGCCGGGTCGAGGACGACCAGGAAGGTCATGAAGGCGGCGATCAGGGTCTCGGTCATGGCGACAGACGGCTTTCCCCCCGCGTCGGGCCCGGCCGGCGCGGGCGCATGATGCGTCAGCATCGCCGCGGCTGCAATCATCGTCGCGCCCGAAGGGAAGCGGAAAGGCCGGGACCAGCAGGGGCAACCTCGACGCTTGCTCCGGGCCCGATGGCGGCTTAAGTAATGGCCATGGCATCAGGAAACGAAGTTCGCAGCGCGTTTCTGGACTATTTCCACCGCCACGGGCACGAAATCGTGCCCTCATCGCCGTTGGTGCCGCGCAACGACCCCACGTTGCTGTTCACCAACGCCGGGATGGTGCAGTTCAAGAACGTCTTCACCGGCCAGGAGACCCGCCCCTACAAGCGCGCGGTCACGGCGCAGAAGTGCGTGCGCGCCGGCGGCAAGCACAACGATCTGGAAAACGTCGGCTATACCGCCCGGCATCACACGTTTTTCGAGATGCTGGGCAACTTCTCGTTCGGCGACTACTTCAAGGACCTGGCAATCGAGCTGGCCTGGAACCTGGTTACCAGGGAATTCGGCCTGCCCAGGGACCGCCTGCTGGTCACGGTCTATGCCGAAGACGAGGAGGCGGCGGCCCTGTGGAAGAAGATCGCGGGGCTGCCGGAGGATCGCATCTACCGCATCCCCACGTCGGACAACTTCTGGCAGATGGGGGATACCGGCCCGTGCGGTCCGTGTTCCGAGATCTTTTTCGATCACGGCCCCCACATCCCGGGCGGTCCGCCGGGCAGTGCCGAGGAGGACGGCGACCGGTTCATCGAGATCTGGAACCTGGTCTTCATGCAGTTCGAACAGATCGAGCCGGGCAAGCGCGTGCCGCTGCCCAAGCCCTCGATCGACACCGGCATGGGGCTGGAACGGATCACCGCGGTGCTGTCGGGCACCCATGACAACTATGATACCGATCTGCTGCGCAGCCTGATCGAGGCCTCGGCCGAAATTTCGGGGACCTCGCCCGATGGGCCGCATGCGGTCTCGCACCGGGTCATCGCCGATCACGTGCGCGCCACCGCATTCCTGATCGCCGACGGGGTGCTGCCGTCGAACGAGGGCCGCGGCTATGTGCTGCGCCGGATCATGCGCCGGGCGATGCGTCACGTGAACAAGCTTGGCGTGCGCGAACCGATGCTGTGGCGTCTGGTGCCGACGCTGATCTCGGTCATGGGCCAGGCCTACCCCGAGCTCATCCGGGCCGAGGCACTGATCACCGAAACCCTGAAGCTGGAGGAAGGGCGCTTCATCCAGACGCTGGAGCGTGGTCTGCGGCTGCTGGAGGAGGAAACGGCGAGGCTGGGCGAAGGACAGCCGCTGCCCGGCGAAGTCGCCTTCCGCCTCTACGATACCTACGGTTTCCCGCTCGATCTGACCCAGGACATTCTGCGTGCGCAGGGCCGCAGCGTCGATCTGGCTGGCTTCGAAGCGGCCATGCAGCGCCAGCGCGAGGCCGCGCGCAAGGCATGGGCCGGCTCCGGCGAAGCGGCGACCGAGGCCTTGTGGTTCGAGGTCCGCGACAAGGTCGGGGCGACGGAATTCCTCGGCTACGATACCGAAGTCGCGGAAGGCCAGGTCGTGGCCCTGATCGTCGATGGCCGTCAGGTCGATGCGATCGAGGCCGGCCAGGAGGCGCAGGTGATCACCAACCAGACCCCGTTCTACGGCGAATCGGGCGGTCAGGTCGGCGATACCGGGGTGCTGTTCAACGCCGACGGGGCCGAGTTCCAGGTCACTGACACGCAAAAGAAACTGGGCGATCTGCATGTTCACATCGGGCGTCTGGTGCACGGCCGTCTGGAAATCGGTGATGCCGTGGAGATGCGCGTCGACGGCGCCCGGCGTGCGGCGCTGCGCGCCCACCATTCGGCAACGCATCTGCTGCACGAGGCGCTGCGCCGACGTCTGGGCAGCCATGTCACGCAGAAGGGCTCTCTGGTGGCTCCGGATCGCCTGCGCTTCGACTTTGCCCATCCCAAGGCGATGACGGTGGAAGACATCCGCGCCGTTGAGGCCGAGGTCAACGAACGCATCCGCATCAATGCCCCGGTGGTGGTCCGCCTGATGACGCCGGACGAGGCAATCAAGGCCGGTGCGCTCGCCCTGTTCGGTGAAAAGTACGGCGACGAGGTGCGTGTCGTCTCGATGGGGGGCGAGGATCCGACCCGCGGCGGTGCCATGTTTTCGACCGAACTGTGCGGCGGCACCCATGTGCGCCGCACCGGTGACATCGGATTCTTCAAGATCGTGGCAGAAAGCGCCCTGGCTGCGGGCGTGCGCCGGATCGAGGCGGTGGCCGCCGCCGCCGCCGTGGATTACGTCCAACGTCTCGAAGCCGCCTTGAACGAAGCCGCAACGGCACTCAAGGTGGCGCCGACCCAGGTGCCGGAGCGCGCAAGTGCGCTGGTCGAGGAACGCAAGCGCCTGGAG
>RFLL01000074.1 GCA_003693905.1 Alphaproteobacteria bacterium | reverse complement strand
GACCGGGGCGCGGCAATACGCCCCTGATCGACGCCGCGTTCGGTGCCGCCAACGTTGCCGTCGTTGCCGAGCTGCTGAATGCTGGTGCCGACCCTGATGCCGTTGCCGCCGACGGAACGAGCGCCTTGCACGCCGCCGCCCGTCAGGGCCACCGCCCGATTGTTCAGCTTCTTCTAGCCGCCGGCGCCGACCCGGCCGCGGTGGACCGGGACGGGCAGACGGCCCTGTTTCAAGCCGCCGAGAATGGTCATGACGCAATTCTGCGCGATCTGATTGCCGCCGGCGCGACGGTCGAAGCGGCGAATGCCGCGGGCCGCACGCCGCTGGGCCGCGCCGCGCTGGCCGGTCACGTGGAGGCGATGAGCGTTCTGATTGCCGCTGGCGCCAATATCGAACGGCCGGAGGCAGGCGGCCGCCGGCCGTTGCATCTGGCCGCACTCGGCGGCAATCCCGATGCACTGCGGCTGCTGATCGCGCACGCAGCGGATATCAATGCCCGCGAAACCGGAACCGGTAACACGGCGTTGATGCTGGCCGCCAACCGCGGCCACCTTGCCGCCGTGCGCGTGCTGCTCACCGCCGGGGCCGATGTCGCGGCCACGGCAGACGACGGCTGGAGCGCCCTGGAAGCGGCGGAAATGATCGGAGACGACGAAATCGCAGCGATGCTGCGCGCTGCCGGTGCGAAAAACTAGAACCCTGCCCGCGACGGCGGCGTGCCGCGGGTTACCGTATCAGAGGCGCACGTTGTCGGTGGCATAAACGCGCGCCGTCGTCATCTCGACCTGATCGAGCACGACCCCCGCCACCACGGCGATGACGACAACGGCCAGGACTGCGGCAACAAACGCTTTCATCCTCTGGTTTCCCCCTTTGCCCTTTCGCCAGCTTCGCTCTCGCCCGTGGCGTGCCGGAACCGCATCGTACCACGGCGCAGGCGATATCGCGAATGCAGGCGGATTCGTCGACAGGTTACTGCGGTGCGGTAATCCGTTTCAGATAGGAGATCAGATCGCGCCGATCCTGGGCCCGCGGAATCCGCTGCAACGGCATCTTGCTTCCCGGCGTATACGCGTGCGGCCCCTCGGCGAACAGGCTGTCGATGGTTTGTTCGTTCCATATCAGATTGCTGTTGCGCAGCGCATCGGAATAGCGATAGCCCGGCACCGTACCGGCCCGGCGCCCAAAGACCCCGTACAGCGTCGGACCGGCGCGGTTGCCCCCGTCCGCGGTCACCGAATGACACACGGCGCATTTGCGAAACAGCTTCGCGCCGCGCTCGTCCTCGGGGCCGGCGGGGGGCGGCACCGGGGCCTCGGCCAGACGGCGCACACCGTCGGCCCGCATCTCTTCGCCGGTGGCAAGATCCCAGATGCGCACGACCTCATCCGCGCCGGCGGACAGCAGCAGACGGCCGTCGGGAGTGAAGGCCAGCGACCAGATTGGCGCGCTGTGGCCGTAGAAGGCGCGCACGAACGTCCTTGTCGCAAGATCCCACACGATGACCGTGCGGTCGGCCCCGCCGGAGGCGGCCAAGCGGCCATCGGCCGAAACGGCAACACCGAAGACGGGCTTCTCGTGACCGACCAGCGATGCCAGCTCGTCTCCCGTTGCCAGATCCCACAGGCGCACGGTCTTGTCGACGGATCCCGATACCGCGCGGCGCCCGTCGGGCAGGAAGGCCACCGAAGTGACACCGAAATCGTGTCCTTTCAGCGTCTGCAACCGCACTCCGTCGGCAACACGCCAGACGATGAGGGACGCATCGTAGCTGCCGCTGAGCAGTCGCCTGCCATCGGGCGAAAAAGCCACGGCATTGACGTTGTCGCGGTGGCCTTCGAGAACCGGGCCGGGACGGCGCGTGACGAGATCCCACAGGCGCACGGTCCGATCCCATCCGGCCGAAGCCCCCCAGCGCCCATCGGGAGAGACGGCAACCCCGGCCACCTTGCCCCGGTGCCCCGTGAAGGTGTGCAGCAAGGCACCGCTGTCGGCAGCCCACAGGCGCACCGTGCCGTCGTCGCTTCCCGACAGGATGCGGGTGCCATCGGCAGACAGGGCAACGGCATTGCCGCCGGCATCGTGCCCCTCCAGGGTCCGGATCGGGCGCTGGGTCGCCAGATCCCACAGGATCAGGCGGGTATCGAAGCTAGCCGTCACCGCCCGGCGCCCATCAGGAGAGACGGCGACGCCTTTGACGAAACCGCCGTGGCCGACGAGCTCGGCCGCAGCCTGCCGCGTGTGAAATTGGGCGATCGCGATCATGGCCGCCATCATGACCAGAACCGCGGCCGCCCGGATGAGGCCGCCGTCCCGTCGGCCGCCGTCCAAGACGCGGCCGGTGACAGAAGAACGGAGCCCGGGTCGGGAATGCGCACCGCGCGGATGATGATCCTGTCCAACGAATCGATTTGCAGCCATCGAATCGCGTCAATCCCGTTGCACGATCTCTCTTCCGACTCCGCCCTGCTTTTCTCTTTCGACTCCTGCCCGCCTAATGGCGGAGCCCGGGACGCAGGATATCGGGGCGCCGCTCGATCCTGAGGTCGGTAGTTCCGCCCGGCGGCGTTGCTCCATGCGGCCCGTGGCGGAAAGCCGGAATCAGACGGCCGGTTTCGCGATCAACGGCCAGAGTCGTGACCATGAAGGCCGCATTGCTGTCACCACCCGGCACCATGACCGTCACCAGCCACACCGACCGACCGTCGATCTCGCCCGGGCGCGTGCGCAGAACCTCGACCTCGAATTCGGCCGCAATTCTGTCCGCGGCCTCCTGCGCGCTCACCGCCGCCAAGGCGACCGTCGCTGACCCCGGCAAACCCAGCAGAATGAAAAGCGCCATCGAGGCGACCATGGCCATTCGCGCGAAAATCGCGGTGGACCGACGCACCGGCTTTGCATCCATGGCTGCGGCTCTTCCGTTCTCAGGGTTCACGTGACCAGAGTTCACGCTTCCGGAAGTCATTCGGCCGGCTGGCGCCGTTCGGCACCCTCACCGGCACCGGCCTGACGCACTTCCTCAAGCCATATGCTGTGATGTTCGCGGGCCCAGTTCTCGTCGACGCGTCCGGTGCCCATGGCATCGAACGCCCCTTCCATGCCGATCGAGCCGATGTAGATATGCCCCATGATGACCGCGATCATGAACAGCGCGACGATGGCATGCCAGAGCTGGGAAAGCTGCATCTCCATGGTCGGGCTCAACTGCGTCGGCAGATCCAGGCCGAAGACGTTCAGAACCTTGAATGTCGCGGCGAAGAAACTGAACTGGAACGGAAACAACAGTGCAATCCCCGACAGGCTGAGCGACAGTCCGCCAAGGATGACGAGCCAGAAAATGATCTTCTGACCGGCGTTAAACTTCTTCGACGGCGGGTGCACGCCTTTGGTGAACAGGCCGCCGCCCTTGGCCAGCCAGATCAGATCGTAGCGATTGGGCAGATTGTCGCGAACCCACAACACGAACATGATCACGAGCCCGGCCATGAAGGCGAAAGCGACGTAGTTGTGCACGTATTTGCCGGCCTGGGTCAGAACCGCAAAGACTTCGTTGCCCAGAACCGGCAGCAGCGTGTTGCGGCCGTAAAGCAGATTGAGGCCGGTCAGCGCCAGCAGAATGAACGACACCGCGGTCAGCCAGTGCGCGAAACGCTCGACGCCGTTGAAGCGCTCGACCGTCCGCCCGCTCGGCCCGGAATCGATGCGGATGCGCCCGCGCAGGGCAAAGAACAGCGCCAGCAGGCCGATCGTGCCCAGCAGCACCCAGGCGCCATAAACGGTGACCGGCCCGTTGCGCCAGGCGCGCCAGTTGTCGCCTTCGGAGCGAATGAGAACACCGGCCTGCGCATTCGGGATCGACACGGTTCCCGGCGCGCCACGGCGGATCTGGCGCCAGAATTGGGCATCGCTGGTATTGCCGAGGGCATCACCCGGAACCGCGCCGCCGACGGCTCCGTAGGGATCGGTCACGATGGGCACACCGGGGCGGGCCTGCTGTGCCGCCGCGTCGTCGATGCCGACCAGCATCGCGATCCCCGCCACCAGAACAGCGGCAGCGATCAACGACAGCCGCACCGAAAAGCGCCGTCCCCGAAGTGCTGAAAAAGCAAACATATGGGTCATGTGTCTGACACTCCCGTCGTGTCCAGTTCCGCCGTCCCGGCGATGCACGCCGCATCGCGGCCTTACGACAGCACCTTCGTCATCCCTCCATCCCTTGCCATGCGCACCAGGGTTGAAGAAGAAAGGAGATCGAGAAACGGCACCGCCGGGATCTCAACCCGCAACGCGATCCGCGCCCCTTTCGAGCCCTCATGTCACACGCCATGCTGAAGCATCACGCGTTGACGCAGTTCCTCCTTGTGGCGTTCGTCCAGAGGCTGATCGGGCTTGCCCAGATAGACCCCCTTTTCGTAGCGCAGAATCCGGCCCTGCTCCGCTTCATCACAGGCCGCAACCGTCATGAGGCCGGCAACTCCCACGCTCAGAGCCAACAATCGGAAAACTCTCAAGGGCTTAACCTCCATACTGGATCGGCGCCACGGCCGGCAACAAATTGCCCCTGTCTCGCATGCATACCGTTCACATATCACGTACGCACCGTCCCCGGGCTGACGACCGCCTCCGTGCCGTTGCGATTCGGAATATCCCGCGGAATATTCCGCGAGACGTCCCGCCGCGGTGACGCATCAGAGGGCGCATGAGCGCACTGGCGATCTGCCGCCGGACAACCGAAGTGCCCGTGCCCGTCACGATGCACCGACCGGACACATCCGGTGAATACTATTGCACCAAGCCCCCGGATCAGGCGACACGGGGACGGCGATCGCTCGCCGTCCCCGGTCCTCAACACGCGTCCACACTCCAGGACCGATCACGGTCGATCAGGAGCCGGACTTCTGTTGATAGGCCGTTCCCCAGCCCCAGGCGCCGGACCCGAAGCCGCGGGCGACCACTCGCTCGCGATAGATATCCGACACGATGTCGCCATCGCCGGCCAGCAACGCCTTGGTCGCGCACATCTCCGCACACAGCGGCAGCTTGCCCTCGGCCAGACGGTTGCGCCCGTACTTCTGGAACTCGGCGGCGGAGTTATCCTCCTCCGGCCCGCCGCCGCAGAACGTGCACTTGTCCATCTTGCCGCGGCTGCCGAAGTTGCCCGCCTGCGGATACTGCGGCGCCCCGAACGGACAGGCGTAGAAGCAGTAGCCGCACCCGATGCACAGATCCTTGGAATGCAGGACCACGCCTTCGTCGGTCTGATAGAAACAGTCGACCGGGCACACGGCCATGCACGGCGGATCGGAACAGTGCATGCAGGCCACCGAGATCGAGCGTTCCCCCGGCCGGCCGTCGTTGATGGTGACGACGCGGCGCCGGTTCACGCCCCACGGCACCTCGTTCTCGTTCTTACAGGCGGTGACGCAGGCGTTGCATTCGATGCAGCGTTCGGCGTCACAAAGAAATTTCATGCGTGCCATAACAGCCCCTCCTTACGCTGCCTCGATGCGGCACAGCGTGGTTT
>RFLL01000010.1 GCA_003693905.1 Alphaproteobacteria bacterium | reverse complement strand
TTTCGATGATCGTGTGGCGATCGGCCAGACGGGTCAGCGCCGTCAGGTTCTTGTCGATCACCAGAATCGCCTGGCCCGCGGCCTTGAGCGTTGCCAGGGTGCGCCATATCTCGCTGCGCACCAGCGGTGCCAGCCCTTCCGTCGCTTCGTCGAGGATGAGCAGACGCGGATTGGTCATCAGCGCCCGTCCGATTGCCAGCATCTGCTGCTCGCCGCCCGACAGTTGCGTCCCCGTGCGCGCCAGGCGTTCGCGCAAGGGGGGAAACAGCTCCAGCACCCGCTCCAGAGTCCATGGCGGCCCGGCGGCGTCGGCATTTGCTGCCGGCGGGCGTGCGGTGGCAACCAGGTTTTCATAGACCGTCAGGTTGGGGAAGATCTGCCGGCCTTCGGGAACCAGGCCGATGCCGGCGCGGGCCACGACATAGGCCGGGCGCCCGGTCAGGTCGCGGCCGTCGAACGTGATCCGCCCGGCCCGCGGGCGCACCAGGCCCATGATCGAGCGCACGGTGGTCGTCTTGCCCATGCCGTTGCGTCCGAGCAGGGTGACGACTTCGCCGGGGGCGATGTGGAGATCGAGACCGAACAGCACCTGGCTGTCGCCGTAACAGGTTTCCAGGCCCTCGATCCGCAGCATCAGGCGACCTCGTCCTCGCCCAGATAGGCGCGGCGCACCTCGGGATCGGCGCGCACGGCCGCGGGCGTGCCGGTGGCGATGAGGCGGCCGTAGACCATGACGCTGATGCGGTCGGCCAGAGCGAACACCGCGTCCATGTCGTGCTCGACCAGAAGAATAGCCACGTCCCCCTTCAGCTCGTTCAGAAGGGCGATCATGCGTGCGGTGTCGGTCGGGCCCATGCCGGCCGTCGGTTCGTCGAGCAGCAGCAGCCGCGGGGCCCCGGCCAGCGCCATCGCCAGTTCCAGTTGCCGCTGTTCGCCGTGGGCAAGGGCCGCCGCCAGCGCTTCGGCGCGGGCCGCAAGGCCGACCCTGGCCAGGGTGGCCCGGGCCGGCCCGCGCAACGCCTCGTCGCGCCGGGCCGGGCGCCAGAAGCCGAAGCTGTGCCCGGCATGGGCCTGTACCGCCAGCGCCACGTTGTCGAGAACCGACAGGCGCGGGAAGATGCTGGCGACCTGAAACGAGCGGCCGAGTCCGCGCCGCGCACGGGCGTGCACCGGCAGGCGGGTGATGTCGTGTCCGTCGAGCACGATGCGGCCGCTGTCGGGCAGGCGCTCGCCGGCAATCTGGGCAATCAACGTCGTCTTGCCGGCGCCGTTGGGACCGATCAGGGCATGAACCTCGCCCGGCGCGATGGTCAGGGACACATGGTCGCAGGCAATCACCGCCCCGTAGGCCTTGGTCAGCCCGGCGATGTCGAGAAGCGCCGTGCTCATGAGGCGGGCTCTCCCCGGCGTTCTTCCTTGCCCGGGAGCGGGCGCGCCCGGCTCGCGTCCTCGACCAGTCCCCAGAGACCGCGTTTGGCATAAAGAACGACGAGCACGAGCAGCGGTCCGAGCACGATCATCCAGTGCGTGGTCCACTGGGACAGGAGTTCTTCGAGGGTGAAAAAGACGATCGCCCCGGCGACGGGGCCGTAGACGGTGCCCATGCCGCCGAGGATGACGATCACCAGCATTTCGCCCGAGCGCTGCCACGACAGAAGCGCGGGGCTGACGAACTCGCTGTGATTGGCCATCAGGGCTCCGGCCAGACCGGCCACCGCCCCGGCGAGGACGAAGGCGGCGAGCTTGTAGCGCAAAGTGGCGAAACCGAGCGCGCGCATCCGCTGCTCGTTGTCGCGGATGCCTTGAAGCGCAAGGCCGAAGCGCGCCGCCACCAGACGCGCCTTGAACCCGAGCACGAGCGCCACCAGGCCCAGCGTCAGGTAATAGAATGTAGCCGGGTCGCCGAGGTCGAGCGGGCCGGCGCTGGAGCGCGCCCACAGACTCAGCCCGTCGTCGCCGCCGTAGGTCTCGAGGCCGACGAAGAAGAAAAACAGCATCTGCGCGAAGGCGAGCGTGATCATGATGAAATAAAGCCCGCCGGTGCGCAGGCTGATGGCACCGACGACCAGCGCGAACAGGGCGGAGATCAGCATCGCCGCCGGCCAGGCGACGAACGCGCTTTGCGTACCGGCGAGCTCGATCGGCCAGGTCAGCACCGGCTCGCCCATGGTGTCGTGATAGGCGAGGATGGCGACGGCATAGGCGCCGACGCCGAAGAACGCGGCGTGGCCGAAGCTGACCATGCCGCCGTAGCCGAGGATCAGGTTGAGGCTGAGCCCGGCCAGAGCAAGAATCAGAATCCGCGTAGCCACGCCGATCAGATACTCCTGCCCCGATGCCGTCGCAGCCAACGGCAGGATCAGGCCGACGACCGCGGCCGTGGCCAGGATCGCGCGCCTAGCCATGAACGGGAAACAGCCCGCGCGGGCGCAACGCCAGCACCGCGGCCATCACGATGTAGATCGCCATCGAAGCCAGCGACGCACCGACGCCGCTGGCCGCCGCCGGCCCCATCGCGGCGCCGAACAGGGTGGGCAGAAAGGCGCGGCCCAGGGTGTCGACCAGACCGACGAGAAGGGCGCCGGCCAGGGCACCGCGGATCGAGCCGATGCCGCCGATGACGATGACCACGAAGGTCAGGATCAGGATGTGCTCGCCCATGCCGACCTCGACGGCATAGATCGGTCCCGCCATCACGCCGGCGAGCCCGGCCAGCATCGCGCCGAGACCGAAGACGAGGGTATAGAGAAGGCGGATGTTGACTCCCAGCGCGGCCACCATTTCCCGGTTCGTGGCGCCGGCGCGGATCAGCATGCCGAGCCGGGTGCGTCGCACCAGCCAGGCCAGAAAAACGGCGACCGCGAGGCCGACGGCAAGCACCGCCAGGCGATAGGCGGGATAGGGCAGACCGGGCAGAATTTCGACCGCCCCGGACAGCCACCGCGGCGTATCGAGGAACAAGGCCCGCGGTCCCCAGACGATCGAGACCAGTTCGTTGAAGAACAGGATCAGGCCGAACGTGGCCAGCACCTGGTCGAGATGGTCGCGGGCATAAAGGCGCCTGAGCGCGACGACCTCGATCGCCATGCCCACGAGTGCGGCCGCCGGCAAGGCAGCCAGCAGCCCGAGCACGAAGGAGCCGGTCCATCCGGCGACGCTGGCGGCGACGAAAGCGCCGATCATGTAGAGCGACCCGTGCGCCAGATTGATCAGGTTCATGATGCCGAGCACCAGCGTCAGCCCGGCGGCCAGCAGAAACAGCATGACCCCGAGTTGCAGCCCGTTGAGAACCTGTTCGACGATCAGCATGGCCAAACGGATGCCGGAGATGCGGGCATGGCGTCAGGGACGGTACGGCAAACGGGGCGCCGGATGGTCGTCCGGGCGCCCCGTCGCGTCACGACGCATGCGTTCTACATCTTGCACAGGGCGGCATAGGCGTCGGCATGATCGGTGAACGCCTTGCCGATCACCTTGTTGGTCAGAACGCCGTCCTCCTTGACCACCTGACGGACGTAGATGTCCTGGATCGGATGGTGATTGGGGCCGAAGCGGAACTTGCCGCGCACCGATTCGAACCCGGCCGCACGCAGGGCATCGCGGAAGGCGTCCTTGTCGGCCACGTTGCCGCCGGTTGCCGCCAGCGCCGCACCGATCAGCCGCGCCGCGTCGTATCCCTGGCTGGCATAGAGCGAGGGCAGCCGCCCGTAGGCCGCCTTGAATCCGGCGACGAAAGCCTTGTTGGCCGGATTGTCGAGGTCCTTGCTCCACTGCGAGGTATTGATGACACCCAGCGCCGCCTCGCCGACCGCGGCCAGAATCGTCTGATCGAACGAGAAGGCCGGGCCGAACACCGGGATCTGCCTGGTCAGACCGGCCTGGTCGTACTGCTTCAGGAAGCTGATCCCCATGCCGCCGGGCAGAAAGAAGAACACGCCGTCGGGTTTGGCCGCGCGCAGGGCGGCGATTTCCGCGGCGTAATCTTTCTGCCCCAGCTTGGTATAGACCTCGCCGGCGATGCCGCCCTTGTAGAACCGCTTGAAGCCGTTGAGGGCATCCTTGCCGGCCGGGTAGTTGGGGGCCAGCAGGTAGACGTTGTCGTAGCCCTTGTCGGTCAGGTACTGGCCCATCGCTTCGTGCAGATTGTCGTTCTGCCAGGCGACGTTGAAGTAGTTGGGGTGGCAGCCTTTGCCGGCCAGCAGCGAAGGGCCGGCGTTGGGACTGATGTAGAACACGCCGGCGCGCGTCACCTTGGGCACGACCGCGATCGCCAGGTTGGACCAGACGATCCCGGTCATGATGTCGACCTTGTCGCGATTGAGCATGCGCTGGGCAATGTCTGTTGCCTTGGCCGGTTTGCGCGCGTCGTCCTCGACGATCAGCTCGACCGCGACCCCGCCGAGCTTGCCGCCGCCCTGATCGACGGCGAGCTGAAACCCGTCGCGGATGTCGATGCCGAGCGCGCTGCCGCCGCCCGAAAGCGTCGTAATCATCCCGATCTTGACCGCTTGCGCGGCGGCGGCAGGGCTGGTCGCCAAAACCATCCCCACGGCCAGCGCGATCAGGCGCTTGTTCATGATTGATGCCTCCCTGGATCTTTTCGTGTGTGGCCCCGCGTGGACCCGGGCGCGATCCTAGCGCACCACCCCGCGGCTCGGCCAGTCCCGCCGCGCAAGGGCGGGCGGGCACCATACCCCGCACATGTCGTCGGACCTCCGCAGGCCGGGGGAGATCAGGAGAAGGCCTTGAAGGCAATCAGGGTAAAGGTGTCCTTGACCCCGGGCAGCGTCTGGACCGATTCGGTCACGAAATGCCCGATATCCTGGTCGTCCGGCAGATAACATTTGATCAGAAGGTCGTATTCGCCGGAGGTCGAATGGACCTCGGAGACCTGCTCGATCGCCTGCACCGCTTCGTCGGCCACCTTGTAGGCTTGGCCGAGCTCGCATTTGACCATGATGAAGATCGTCTGCATGGAATGTCCCGCGCCCGATTTTCCGATTCACGTCGAAGGGAAAGGAGCCCCTGCGTCACGCCGTCATCATAGCGCATCGGTGGCAGGGTCCAACGGCGGATCGCAGGTTGAAAGCAGAAGGGCGGCTGATCGGCCGCCCTTTGCGTGCGTTCGATTCGACAGGTGCGGCGAAGAACCGGTGTTCAGGCGACGCGGACCGGGCGCAGCATGAAGGCCGGAGGATGCTCCCCGAACGGATGTCCGCCTGCCTCGCC
>RFLL01000073.1 GCA_003693905.1 Alphaproteobacteria bacterium | reverse complement strand
TCAGGCACTTGGTTGGATCAGGTGCGTGATCGTATCACTCGTCAGGACACCCGCCGCCCTGCCGGTCATGCAGTGACGGCGGCTGGCGGGAGAATAGGGGGCGCCCCCCGCCGGTTCAAGGAACCATGCGTATTCGGCCAGTTTCCCCCCATTGCCGAATCTCTTCCGCGCGCAAGATTTCTCGTCCCGGTCGCTGGTCCGCTCGTTTATTCGTACGGCATTATCCGCACAGCACCGTCCAGCCATCGGGCCCCAGCGCCTCAAGCGGTCGGAAACGGGTCTTGTAGGCCATCTTGGGACTGCCGGCGATCCAGTACCCGAGATAGGTGTAGGGCAGGCCGCGGGCACGTGCCGCCATGATCAGCCACAGCACCATGTAGGTGCCCAGGCTGCGCCGGGACAAGGCCGGATCGAAGAAGCTGTAGACCGCCGAGGAGCCGTCGTCGAGCCAGTCGGTCAGGCAGGCCGCGACCAGGCGGCGGCGGGAATCGCGAAATTCCACCATCCGGGTGTCGATGCGTGAATGCTCGACCATGCCGCGATAGTCGCTGAAGGTCATGCCGGCCATTTCGCCGTCACCGTGGCGGGACCGGATATAGCGGTCGAACAGATCGTACTGCTCGGCCGTGGCCCGAGCCGGGGCCTGCACCGCCGTCAGATCGGCATTGGCTCGCCACACCCGGCCGAGCGAGCGGGTCAGGTGCACACCGTCGACCACGACACGCACCGGAACGCAGGCTGCACACCCGTCGCAGGCAGGGCGATAGGCGAACTGATGGCTGCGACGAAAGCCGGCCCGCGACAAGGCGCTGTAGAGCCGGGTGGCATCGAAGCCGTCGATCTCGGTGATCAGCTTGCGCTCGCGCCGGCCGGCCAGATAGGGACAGGGGGTCTCTGCCAGGACGAAGAAAACCGTTTGCGGCCGGCTGAGGCCGGCCACGTCGGGTACGAAGCCTGGGTTGCGTTCCGGTTGCCGTCCCTGTCTCATTCTCGCGGCTTCTTTGAATGCTGAGGATCCCCCTTGTCCCGGCGGGACCAGAAGGGCCCGGGATCACTCCGCACCGCTTGGCGGTTCCATTATGGCAGTACGGCCCATCCCGGAGCCAGAATTTTTCGGATCCGGCACCGTTAGCGGGATTGAAAATGGGGTATATTACCTTGGAAACACAACATGTTGTGCCTCAAGGGGCTGCCCGGTTCCCAGTCGCGAGCGGCGTACGGTCACGGTTCCGGCCAGAACGTCGTGAAGCGTGCGCCGGCGCCTGTTGAACAGCGCCACGACGAGCACCAGCCACGCGGTCAGGGCGACGCTCACATAGAACAGAACGGTGAGCAGGAAGGCCTGGGCATAGTCAGGCCGCTGCCCGGTCCAGCTCCGCACGGTCAGATCGAACACCGTCATGCCGGGGGTGGCGCCATGGCGCCCGACGAAACAGGTGTGATAGGCGACCGGCAGCACGGCCAGAGCCACCACGCCGGCCGGCCACAGAATCCCGAACGACAGGATGCCGAGGATGACCGAAACGAACCACAGGGTCACCGTCGCGGCCGCAATCAGCACGACATCGAGCATGTAGGCGAAAACGCGGCGCCACAGGACACCGTCATAGAGCTCCGGAGCCACCAGTGGATCCGGCGGCGCCTCGTCCCAGGAGGCATCCCGGTTGGCGCCATTCAGGCCCAGGGTGGGCAGATTGCTTCGCTCACTCACGCGCCGGTCCTCCCGCGGGCCGCCCGAGCCACCCATCGCGGGGGCGGCCTGATTCCGTGCATATTCAAGTGGGGCCGGCCGGTTTGCCGTGCAACGGGTCCGCGGCTACTTTTCGCCGTCGGTATTGCCGTTTTCCTGAAGCAGCGAGGGCGGCAGCTTCGCGGATTGTGCCGGGGGCGGGCTATCGCGCAGAAGGATGATCGAAACGCGGCGGTTGCGCGGCGCATAGGGATCATTCTTGTCCAGGGGCTCGGTATCGGCCAGGCCGACAACGGAGGCGATGCGCTCCGGCGGCAGGCCGGCTTCGATCAATGCCCGGCGGCTGGCGTTGGCGCGATCCGTCGACAGCTCCCAGTTGGTGTACCCATGCGTGGTGTTGAACGGGGTGGCGTCGGTGTGACCCTTGATGGCGATGCGTTGCGGCAACTGGCGCACCGCATCGGCGACGAGCCGGATCAGTTTCTTGGTGTGTTCGAACATCTCGGCACTGCCGGACGGGAACATGGATTTCCCGGCCTTGTCGACGATCTGGATGCGCATCCCTTCTTCGGTCCGGTCGATGATCAGATTCTCCATCAACCCGCGCAGATCGGGCACGTTTTCGATCGCTTCACGCAGCGCCTTTTCCGCGGCTTCGAACTGTTCTTCTTCACGTTTGGCCAGCATTTCCTTGATCTGATCGGGCGAAGGCTCCTCGATCGCGATCTGGGTATCGGTGGCCTCGGCACCGTCGCTGCCGTCATTGCCGTCGCTGCCGCCGGCGCCGGTTTCCTCGGTCGCGGTGTTTTCTTCCGGGTCGCCAGTGTTGTCCCAGTCGGGCGGGTTGGTGGGAATCTTGATCATGACGCCGATCGGCGACTGATCGTTCGGGGCGGCGCCGGTCTTGGTAAACGTGCGCCCGCCCATCAGCCCGCCGCCGCCGCTGGTGCTGCGGCTGACGGTGGTCGGGGCGAAATAGTTGGCAATACCCAGTTTCTGTTCCTCGGTGGTCGCCTGAAGCAGCCACAACAGCAGGAAGAAGGCCATCATGGCGGTCACGAAATCGGCATAGGCGACCTTCCACGCACCCCCGTGATGACCGCCGTGGCCGCCTTTCTTGACCTTCTTGATGATGATGGTCGGCGGGGCGTTTTTCTGATCGTCGTTGGCCATGATCCGGGCCTGTGCTGTGGCGGACGTCAGGCCGCGATCGGGGCGAGGTTCTCGAACGCCTCTTCAAGTTCGTAGAAGGTCGGGCGGACGTCCGAGGACAGGACCTTGCGCGCGTATTCGACCGAAATGGCCGGCGGGTGCCCCGAAACATGGGCCAGGATGCCGGCCTTGATACAGTGGTAATAGCGGCCGTCGGCGTCGATGATGTTGTTCAGCGCCTGGGCCATCGGCCCGACGAAGCCATAGGAGATCAGGATGCCCATGAAGGTGCCGACCAGGGCGGCGCCGATCAGATGGCCGAGAATCTCCGGCGGTTCCGTGATCGAACCCATGGTGTGGATGACGCCCAGAACGGCGGCCACGATGCCCAGCGCCGGCATGCCGTCGGCCATGTTTCGCAGCGCATCGGCAATGGCCATTTCTTCGTGATGGTGCGCTTCCAGATCCTGGTCCATCAGTGCTTCGAGCTCGTGCGGGTTGTCCGAGCCCATCGTCAGCAGGCGCAGATAGTCGCACAGGAAGGTCAGCGCATGATGGTCGGCCGCGACCTTGGGATACTGGGTGAAAAGGTCGCTTTCCTCCGGATTTTCGACGTGCTTTTCCAGCGCCAGATTGCCTTTGGAGCGGGCCAGCTTGAAGGTCTGGTAGAGCAGGCTGAGAAGTTCGACGTAGCTGTCCTTGTTGTGTTTCGGCCCTTTGAGGATGCGGCCGATGGCCTTGCCGCTTCCGCTCAGGATCGTCTTGGTGTTGGCGGTGATGAAGGCACCGATGGCGGCGCCGACGATAATCATCACCTCGAACGGCTGGAAAAGGACCGCAAGATGGCCGCCGGGAATCGCGTAGCCGCCGACGACGGCGCCTATGACGATGACGAAGCCGATAATGAGAAGCATTGCGCCCGCCTCGGTACCCCATGCACGCAGTTGCGAGCATTGTGGTGAAGGGGGGTTAAGATGAAATTAACCTACTGAAATGGCGCAAAAAAAGGATTCACGCGAACGCGTGGCGGGAAGCCGCGAAGCAGAGGAGGCGGGGACGAAGGGGCGCCGGCTCGCCCGGTCGTCAGCGTCAGGCCAGCGCCTGATCCAGATCGGCGATCAGGTCGGCGGCATCCTCGACCCCGACCGACAGGCGCACCAGGGCATCCGAGATGCCGAGCGCAGCGCGCACTTCGGCTGGAATCGAAGCGTGGGTCATGATCGCCGGGTGCTCGATCAGGCTTTCCACCCCGCCCAGACTTTCCGCCAGGGCGAAGATCTCGACCCGTTCCAGAAAGCGCCGCGCCGCCGGCAATCCGCCCTTGAGGACCGCGGTCACCATGCCGCCGAAGCCGCCGGTCATCTGACGCCGGGCCAGGGCATGCTGCGGATGGCTGGCCAGACCGGGATAGTAGACCCGTTCCACCTTGGGATGGGCGGCCAGATATTCGGCCACTGCCAGGGCGTTGGTGCAGTGCCGTTCCATGCGCAGGGCCAGCGTCTTGAGGCCGCGCAGGGCGAGAAAGCTGTCAAACGGACCCTGGATGGCGCCGACCGCGTTCTGAAGATAGGCCAGCCGGTCGGCGAGCGCGCGCTCGTCGCCGACCACGACCACGCCGCCGACCATGTCCGAATGACCATTCAGATACTTGGTCGCCGAATGCATGACCATGTCGAAGCCATGTTCGATCGGGCGTTGCACCCAGGGCGAGGCGAAGGTGTTGTCGGCGACGCACAGGATGCCGCGGCGCCGGGCGATGGCCGCCACCGCCTCCAGATCGACCAGTCTGAGCAGCGGATTGGTCGGCGTCTCGACCCAGATCAGGCGCGTCTCGGGGCGGATCGCCGCTTCCAGGGCATCCACGTCGCCGAGATCGACGAAGCTGAAGGCAAGCCCGGCGGCGCGCTTGCGCACACCCTCGAACAGGCGGTAGGTGCCGCCGTACAGATCGTCCATGGCGATCACGTGGCTGCCACTGTCGAGCAGGTCGAGAATCGTCGCCGTCGCCGCCATTCCCGAGGCAAAGGCGAAGCCGGCGCTGCCGCTTTCCAGATCGGCGATGCACCGTTCGTAGGCCATGCGGGTCGGGTTCTGGGTGCGGCTGTACTCAAAGCCCTTGTGCACGCCCGGGCTGTCCTGAACGTAGGTCGAGGTGGCATAGATCGGCGTCATGATGGCGCCGGTCGACGGGTCGGGCGCCTGGCCGGCATGAATGGTGCGGGTGGCGAAGCCGAGGCGGTTGGCGCGGCTGGCGGGGGAGAGTTGGTCGCGGCGATCCGGCATGGCTATTTCATCCGACGGCGCAGGTAGTTGAGCAGGTCGATGGGGGTGATCAGGCCGAGGAAGCGATCGCCGTCAAGGACGATGGCCACGTGACCGCGATCGAAAATCGGGATCAGATCGGTTACCGGCCGGTCGACCTGGATGGTGTCAAGGCGCCGCGTCATGGCTTTGCGCACCGGTTCCTTGAACCGCGTTTCGTCTTCGATCACCTTCATCAGGACGTCGCTTTCGTCGATGATGCCGATCACGTGATCGGAGTCATCGAGAACCGGAAGCTGCGATATGTCATAGAGCTTCATGCGCCCGTAGGCGGCCAGCAGCGTATCGTCGGGGGCGACGGTGATGGTCGCGTGTTCGGTATGGCGGCGGCTGATAAGATCGCGCAGGTCGTTGTAGGTCTGACGTTCCAGAAAGCCCTGATCGGCCATCCAGAAGTCGTTGTACATCTTGGACAGGTACTTGTTGCCGCTGTCGCAGACAAGGGTGACGACCCGCTTTTCGGTGCTCTGGGCGCGGCAGTAGCGCAAGGCGGCGGCAAGCAGGGTGCCCGTCGACGACCCGGCTAGCACCCCCTCGCGGGCCAGGAGCTCGCGCGCGGTCAGGAACGCTTCGCGGTCGGAGATGGTATAGGCGGTCTTGACCCGGCTGAGATCGGCGTTGGGAGGCAGGAAATCCTCGCCGATGCCTTCGACCAGCCACGACCCGACCTCGTCCCCGATCCGTCCCGTACGCACGTAGTCGGCCAGGATCGAGCCTTCCGGATCGGCGAGGACGATTTCGACCTCGGGCGAGGTGCGGGCGAAGAAGCGCGACAGTCCGGTGATCGTGCCGCCCGAGCCGACGCCGCACACGATCGCGTCGAGGCGGTGGTCCATCTGTTCCCAGATCTCTGGCCCGGTGGTCTCCTCGTGGGCCTGCGGGTTGGCCGGGTTGGCGAACTGGTTGACGTAGAAGGCGCCGGTTTCCTCGGCGATCCGCTCGGCCATGTCCTGATAGTATTCGGGGTGGCCCTTGCCGACATCGGAGCGGGTGAGCACCACTTCGGCGCCCAGCGCCTTGAGGTGGAAAATCTTTTCCTGCGCCATCTTGTCCGGGACCACGATGGTCAGATGCAGGCCCATCTGCGCCGCCACCAGGGCGAGGCCGAGCCCCGTATTGCCGGCGGTGGCTTCGACCAGGCGTCCGCCCGGCTTGAGGGTGCCGTCGCGCAATGCCGCTTCGATCATGGATTTGCCGATGCGGTCCTTGATCGAGCCGCCGGGATTCTGGTTCTCCAGCTTGAGAAACAGGCGACACGGCCCGGTATCCATCCGCCGCACTTCCAGCATCGGGGTGTTGCCGATGCTGTCGAGGATGTTGGCGAACACGGGGGGCCGATGAACGGGTTTGGACGTGGAAGCGGATGTATCGCTCATGCGCTGCGTATCCCAGACACGACACGGTCTTGTGGAAAGCCGGCTCACGGACGGCGGCCGGTCGTTCCAGAGCCTACACTGACCGTCCCGGCGGGCGGCGGCAAGTCCCCTCGGGCTCCATCTCCATCACGATCACGTCGGCGCGAGAGTACCGCCCCTGCCGGGTCATGCCTGCGGTGCCGCCGGTCCCTGGCTGAGGCCGTCATCCGAACGGGCCGAAAGGATGCGGGTCGGAAATCCGTCGGCCCGCAGGTCGGCCACGATCTCGTCGACGTGTGCGGCGTTGCGGGTTTCGATCACGAAGTCGATATCGGCGTTCTTGGCCGGCACGTCATAGAACAGGCGCTGGTGATAGACCTCGATGATATTGCCGCCGGTGTCTCCGATCAGCTTGGCCAGGCGGGCCAGCACGCCGGGGCGGTCGACGATGCCGACGCGCAGGCGCACCATGCGTCCGTCGCGCACCAGAGCGCGGGTCAGGATCCCCGACAGCAGGCGCACGTCGATGTTGCCGCCGCAGATGACGACGCCGACGGTGCGCCCGGCAAAGCGCGCCGGATCCTGAAGCAGGGCCGCAATCCCGGCCGCCCCGGCCCCCTCGGCGACGATCTTCTGCTCTTCGACCAGGGTGTGAACGGCCATTTCGATGTGCGTTTCGTCGACCAGCACAATGTCTTCGACCAGCCGTTCGATGATGGTCCGTGTCAACGCCCCCGGGTTCTTGACCGCGATACCGTCGGCGAGGGTGTCGCCGCCGCAGGCCGGGGGCAGGCCGTGTATCGCCTGGTACATCGAGGGGAACAGCTCGGTCTCGACGCCGATCATGCGGATATCGGGATGAACCGATTTCGCGGCGGTGGCGATGCCCGAGATCAGCCCGCCGCCGCCGATCGGCACCACGATCATCTCGAGGTCCGGATTGTCGTCGAGCATCTCGAAACCGATCGTCCCCTGACCGGCGACGATCAGAGGATCGTCGTAGGGGTGCACGAAGGTCAGGTTCTCGCGCGCAGCGATTTCACGTGCCGCCACCGCAGAAGCATCCAGCGTATCCCCGGTCAGAACCACCCGCGCGCCCAGCGCCCTCGTCCGTTCGACCTTGGTCATGGGGGCGAATTCGGGCATCACGATCGTCGCCGGAATGCCCAGACGCTGGGCGTGATAGGCGACCCCCTGGGCGTGATTGCCCGCCGACATCGCGATGACGCCGGTCCTGGCCTGCGCCGGTGTCAGGCTTTTCATCTTGACCAGCGCCCCGCGGGCCTTGAACGAGCCGGTGAGCTGGAGGTTTTCTAGTTTGAGGTGTAGATCGCAGCCGATCATCTCGCCCAGACGCGGGGCCGGCACCAGCGGTGTGCGGATCACCTCGCCGGCGATCTGCGCGGCGGCGGTGCGAATGTCCTCGACGGTTACGCTCATGCGAATTCTTCCCCCTCTCCCTACTTTCACTTTTTCACGTTTTTCACTTTTCATTTTTTTTCACCCGGTTCCCCGCGCGCGGATTCGATGCGCTCAACGCGGAGTGAGCACCAAGCGATGTGCCGGCGCTTTTCCACCGCCGGCCAGTTTTATGTAATCCCCGTCGCGCCAGCGCGGCGTCAGGTTGCCGTAAAAGGGTGACAGCGGATTGCCCGATTGCCCGGTGGCGATCATGAAGCGGGAGTTGTCGAGATCGGCAAGATCGTAGACGGCGCGGTAGCCGGGACCGTAGATGTCCTCGAACATGTACCGCGAGCGATCGGAAAATCCGACCCCGGCACGGTTGATGGTGTAGCTACCGCCGGCGACGGAGACCGGCTTCTCGAACAGCGTACCGAGAATCGGCACGTTGTTCAGCACCGGGTGAGCGAAGCGGAAGATGTGGGCTTCGCCCCATTGCAGGCGCCCGACCGGGCGGCGAAACCGGATGGCCAGATCGTTGAGCGCCATTTCCAGCGCCCGTGCCAGTTGCTGGGGGCAATCCTCCTTGTCCTGCGTCGTGACGTCGTCGCACCAGAGCGCGCCGGTGCGCAGCAGGGACGTCAGACGTTCGAGAACCGAGTGCTGGAAGTCAGGGAAATCGGGGCCGAGCTCGTCGGCCATGAGGACGCTGTTGAGGGCCTTGACCCAGGCATAGAAGATGAGCGGCGCCGGGCTGTCGCGGCGCATCGCGCCGTCCCAGTTGCGCAGGATGGCAAGCGCCTCGCGGCCGCGTTCGCTCGTCGGCTTGGTCTGCAGCAGCAGCGCCAGCAATTCGCGTGCGGCCAGCGAGATCACGTCCTGCTGCATGGCCTGCGCGCCTTCCGGCGTGCCGGGGGCGGCTCCGGCAAGGGGGGCGATACCGTCGAGCAGATCTTCGATGCGCCGGGCGCGATAGGGTGCACGCCAGCGGGCGGTCAGAAGATAGGGATAATCGTCGGGCACGATCTTGTTGTTGGCGGCCACGATGCGCCCCGAAGGCGGATTGACCATCATCGGCAACGCGGCGAAGGGAATTTCACCGATCCAGTCATAGGCGCCGGACCACCCCGGAACCGGCTGTCGGCCGTCGCCGCGGCGCCGGATCGGAACCCGGGCGGCCGCCGTGAAGCCGATCGTGCCGGTGCGGTCGGCATAGACGATGTTCTGCGGCGGGCTGTGGAAG
>RFLL01000072.1 GCA_003693905.1 Alphaproteobacteria bacterium | reverse complement strand
TTCCAACACTATTCCCTAGTCGCATTCTCATGCTGATTGCGCATGAGGTATGGAGTTTGTCCCGGATTGGAAGGCACGTTGGGGTAAAGCGGGACGGATCTGTCTGAGCGGTGAAGCAAAGCGAGAAGGGGCGCCTGTGGCGCTCCTTCTCGCTTTAGACGGCGGTGGTTTCGATCAGTAGGGGATGTCGTCGAGGTTGCCGCAGTCGTCGAGGTCGTCGTGGGCATCGTCCCAGAGTGGATACTGGCGCTCGTCGGGAGGATCGTAGTAGCGGAAGAGCTGATCGGCGTAATGGTCCTCGATGGCCGAGACGATGGCCCGTAGGACATCGAGGATCTGTGCGACGGAGATGTCGGCGAGCGAGGGGGGCATGTCGATGCGCATGCTGGGTTGTGCGGTTCGGTTGTGGGTCATGGCTGAAGTTCCTCGGAGGCAGACTGCAGGTGTTGTTCGCCGACCTGTCGAGCGCCATCGACGGCGGCGGCAGTGAGTGCGTAGTGGGCGATTCGGTTGACTTGGCGCGGCAAGCCGCGGGAAGCCTGGAACAGAGCCTCGATGGCAGGCGGCTCGAACAGTGGGGTCTGGCAGCCGGCAAGTTGCAGTCGATGGGTGAGATAGACGTCGAGTTCGTCGCGGGAGAGCGGGCCGAGGTGATGGCGAACGACGAGTCGCTGAGCGAGCGACTCGTGGACGCTCATGGCGAGACGTCGGCGCAGTTCGGTGAGACCGACGAGGAGCAGGCACAGCCGATTGTCGGCGTCCATCTCGTAGTTGGTGAGCAAGCGCAGATCCTCGAGGACATCGTTCCTGAGGTGCTGGGCCTCATCGACAATCAGGATCGGCAACTGCTTGGCTTCCTGGACGAGTCGCGAGACTTCGGTGCGGATGGCACGCCAGGCTGCGGCGCGGGAACGTTCGGTGGGCAGGCCGAGTTCCCAGGCGATGGACTTGTACATGTCGAGGACGTTGCCGGTGGACAGGGTGACGTAGTGGACGCGGTAGAGGCCAGGATGGAGCTGTGCGGCGACCTGTCGGCAGACGGTGGTTTTGCCGGAGCCGACCTCACCGGTGAGCAGGCCGATGCCACGCAGTTCGATGAGGTATTTCAGACGCGCTTCGGCCTCGCTGCGGGCATTGGAGGAGAACAGTTCGTCGGTGTGGAGATTGCCGGCGAAGGGGAAGCGTTTGAAGGCGAAGTGTTGCAGATACATCAGCGTTCTCCGGAGTCGAGGTTGCGCATGGAGATGGGCGAGGTGGCCGGCTGGGGTGCAGGATCGTCGGTGACGATGCCGCCGCTGGGTCGGTTGCGGCGCACGCGGGTGTTGGCATAGGCATCGAGGGGGGTCGCCTGTCCGGCGGGTTTGCCGTCGTGGACGATGTTGATGGGACGCGAGGGCGGAGCCTGGGGGTCGTAGCGCAGGGTGACGGTGGCGCCGACCAGCAGGGCATCGACTTCATAGAGTCGGCCGTCGAGGGAGACGGTGCGGTCGGAGGCGACGCGACGTTTGGCCTCGGCGAGGAATAGATCGTCGAGGTCGATACGGGCGTCGACATAGCGCACGCCGTCACCGAGGGTGGCCCAGGCGTCGAGAGGGGTACGGCCGTCGAGTCCGGCGTGCGGGGTATGGTGGTAGTCGCCCTCGATGAAGGCCCAGAGGCGACGATTGAGGGCGTCGATGGAGGTCAGATCGTCCTCGCCGAGTTGGCTGATGAGGGCGGCGCGCAGGGTCCGGAACCAGCGTTCGATCTTTCCTTTGCCCTGGGGCTGGAAGGGTCGCGCATGGATCAGGGCGATACCGAGACGGGCACAGATCAGGGCGAAGTGGTTGGAACGGTAGTTGGCGCCGTTGTCGACGTACAGGCGTTCCGGGAGGCCGCGGCGCAGCAGTGCGTCCTTGAACACGGGCAGGAAGGCGGCGGTGCTCTCGGCGAAGGCGAAGGCGGCATAGGGGATGACGCGGGTGGCGTCGTCGATGAAGGCGATGAGGTAGGTTTTGCGCTTGCGTCGGCCATCGTGGACAGCGGGGCCATGCATGACGTCGCTCATCCACAGCTGTCCGGCGAACTGGAAGGCGAAGCGTCGGCGATCGACGCCGGTGGGTGCATCGCTCTGGCGGACCATGAGACCGGCGCGCTGCAACAGTCGATGCACGGTGGAACGCGGCAGGCGGACTTCGGTGCCACGTTCTTCGTGGAGCAGCCCGATGATGCGGCGAACGGACAGCGACGGGTTGTTCTCCTTGATGGCAATCAGCCGTTCGGCGATGTCATCGGGGATCCGCCGGGGTTTGCCGCGATCGGCGCGCAGCTTGGGGAGCAGCGCATCGAAGCCGCGGCTGCGGTAAGCGCGCAACCAGGTGCGCAGGGTATCGACGGCGACGCGCGTACGGGCCGAGCCGGGGATGTCGTGGTTGCGCGATGCGATCTCGCGCAGACGCACGGCGATCTCGGCGGAGCCAGGCTCGAGGTGCAACAGATCGGCGATCAGGCCGTAGCGGAACAAGGCGACGGCTTGTCGCTGTGGATCATCGGTCATGGAAGTCACATGGGGTTCTCCAGAGGGGTGGAGAAGCAACGCTACGGAGGGCGGGCCTTCGGATCAGGCCCCATCGGTTGTTGGGTGCTGGCCATGGGACGCCGGCGCAATGCCGGTGAGGGTTGGAAGCCGACCGGGCGCTGCAGAAGAGCGAGATGGAGATGGGCGTGGCCGCGGCAGTCCATCAGCACGTGGTCGTGGCCGAGGTGTTGGCGGAACGCATCGATGCGCGGTGTCACGCCAGCGAACACCTCGGGCAGCAGGCCGACCAGCACCACCAGGGTACGGTGGATCGGCCGAAGGCGACGTCGCAGCCAGCGTACGGCGCTGGGCAGCGTCACGGCGTCGCGGCGCAATACGTCGGCCGCGTGCTCTAGCGAGCGGGCCCGCTCGGCCACGGCGACGATCTCCTCGAGTTCGGCCAGGGTGCCCGGAAAGCGCGCAGCCAGACAGTCCGGCAACAGCGAGAACGTGGTATGGGACTCGGGACAATACCAGCGAGCGATACGCGTTCCGGCCGGCCGCTTGCGCACGTAGGTACCGTGCCGGGCCAGGTGGCATCCGCCGTGCGGATGGTTCGGACAGACCGGCAGACTTGCGTTCTGCCAGGCCTGCTCGCTAACGTATTGCTCGCTGGTGAGATCCGAGGCGAATCGAACCTGCACCAGCTACGGCCCGGCGGAGTGCGATCCGACCGGGCCACTTCTCCTTGACCGAAGGGGCTGCAAACGCTACGCCGTTACGCGCCGCTTCGGAAGACCCGGCGGGGGCTTGATCGCGCAGCCAGGCTACCCGCGGCTCCATGCGCATCAAGGAGCTTCCGCTGCGAAGACTCCGCGGACTCCTCCTTGACCCGCACTACACCGCGGGTACGCGGTAACGGTGCGATCAAGCCTCGGTGTTGCTGCGGGCAACACAGTCCTGAACCGCTTTATCCGCCGTACCAGGAAATTCAACCGCGGGGCAATGTGGGCCAATACCCGTCCTGTGCAGGCGGGTTATCTGCGACGCAACACGG
>RFLL01000071.1 GCA_003693905.1 Alphaproteobacteria bacterium | reverse complement strand
CTTCCACAGCGGGTAGAGGGCCGAGGAAAGGAAGAACAGCGGGAAGATGACAAAGTTCATCACCCCGGCGAAGTTCTCGAGCTGCCGGATCGCCGACGACAGCAGCAGCCCGAGCGCCCCCAGCATCAGGCCGGAAAGCACCAGCGCCGGCAGAACCGCAAGATAGCCGAGCGGCGGCAGCACGATGCCGAATACCCAGGCGATCGCCAGGAAGGCGTAGACCTGGAGAAGCGACACGCAGGTGCCCGCCAGCAGCTTGCAGCCGAGCAGATACCAGCGCGGCAGCGGCGCCACCAGCAGGGTCTTCATACTGCCCATCTCGCGGTCGTAGACCATCGAAAGCGAGCTCTGCATGCCGTTGAAAAGTTGCACCATGCCCACCAGCCCGGGAACGATGTAGACGTCGTAGGTGATGTAGGTTTCGTAAGGGGGCACGATCGAGACTCCGAGCACCGAGCGAAAGCCGGCGGCAAACACCACCAGCCACACGAAGGGGCGCACCAGCGCCGCCACGAAGCGCTCGCGCTGGTGGACGAACCGCAGCGCCTCGCGCACCACGATGCCGGCAAGGCAGCGCCCGTAGTGGCCGGGGGTCATGGCTGCGCATCTTCCCGTGTCAGGGCGGCGAAGGCCGCACCCAGGTTCGCGGTCCGGGTCTCGCGCAGAAGCTCTGGCACTGTCCCCTCGGCGCGTATGCGGCCGTGGTGGAGGACGACCACCCGGTCGCCGTCACGAACCTCGTCGATCAGATGAGTGGCCCACAGCACGGCCACGCCGCGCTCGCGAGCCAGGGCGTGGACGTGAGCAACGATGGCCTCGCGGCTCGGCACGTCGAGCCCTACCGTCGGCTCGTCGAGCAGCAGCAGCCGCGGCCGGTGCACAAGGGCGCGGGCGATCTCGACCCGGCGGCGGTGACCGCCATTGAGATTGCGCACCTTTTCGCCGAGGCGCTCCTTCATGGCCAGGCGTTCGAGCTCGGCGTCAATGCGGGCCAGCGCGTCACGTCGGTGCAGCCCGTGAAGAGCGGCATGATAGAGAAGGTTCTGGCGCACCGTGAGGTCGAGGTCCAGGGTCGGCTGCTGAAAGACCACCCCCATCGCGGCGAGCGCCCGGCAGGGCTCGCGCCCGAGTGCGTGACCGTCGATCCGCACCGTTCCTTCGGGCGTTTCGTAAAGGCGGGTGAGCAGCGAAAACAGCGTCGTCTTGCCGGCTCCATTGGGGCCGAGGAGAACCAGGAATTCCCCTCTGCGCACGGTGAACCCGACCGATTCGAGAACCCGCTTCGCGCCATAGGAGAAGCCGAGGCCCGCGACCTCGAGCACCGCCGGTGCCGCGGGATCGGTGATCGGCGACGCCGCTGTCGCCTCGGCGGGGAGCGCGTTCATGGGGCGGACCTTCGCCTCTGTCTTGCGGTGAGCGCTGCTCGATCGTTCGATTATAAGCCGCGACCCGGCCTTGCCGCCATGGTCGCGGACGTGCGCCTTGAAAACCCCGGAGCGATTTGGGAGGCTTGCAAACGGACTGGAAAAAAAGACCGGAGAGCTTCTGGCAGCGCCGGGAAGGGAGGCACCATGCCGACCATACGCGCAGCAGGGCAATGGCTCCGTGTGATGACGAGCGCAAGCGTCATCATGCTGGGGGCGGGGGCTGCCATGGCCGAGGAGCCGATGCAGCACAACCTGGTGCTGTTCGAGGAGGCGAAGCTCGGCCATACCGACGAGGTCGCGGCCCTGCTGGCCGAGGGCGCATCGGTAGTGGCGCGCGATCGCATCGGAAACACCGCCCTTCTGCTGGCTGCCCGCACCAACCGCAAGAAGCTGGTGGAGATGCTGCTGGATGCCGGCTCCGACATCAATCATCGCAACCTTTTCGGCTCGACCGCGCTGTTGCGGGCGGTGGCGGCCGGGCGCGGGCGGATTGCCCGGCTGCTGATCGCCCGCGGCGCCGACATCGACCTTGCGAACCGCAAGAACGTGACGCCGCTGGCCGCCGCCGCCTTCCAGGGCGACGACCGCCTGGTGCGGGAGCTCCTGGATCGCGGTGCCCGCTTCGATGTGCGGGACAATACGGGCAAGACCGCGATCGTCTATGCCGCGGCGCGCGGGTTCTCGACCATCGTCGAGATGCTGCTGGACGCCGGGGTCGACGTGAACGCGCACTACGGAAACGATCTCACCGCGCTGATGTGGGCGGCCGGCTACAGCAACGACGTGCCCGCCTCCGATGGGGTGGAGACGGTGCGTCTGCTGCTGGCGCGCGGGGCGCGCCTTGATTTGCGCGACAATCGCGGCTGGACCGCATTGATGGTGGCCGCCGCCATGGGCCACAAAGAGGTGGTCGAGGTTCTGCTCGCCGCCGGCGCACGCCCGGATGTGGCCGGCAATGCGGGCAAGACGGCGGCCGATCTGGCGACGGAGGCGGGGCATCCGACGACCGCCCGGCTCCTCGGCGGCGGCTGAGGGCAGATTCTACCCTGCGGGGAATCGCCACCGGCCCGATCTTCCACCCGACCCGTCCCCAGCACCGCCCGACCCATCCCCAGCACTGACAGGCGTACGGTCCGATTCCGGACGATTTCACCGGGTCTACCGGGGGAGGCCGGGTGAAGGGGCGCGGGAGCGAAAAGCGCTTCAGAATCCAGCGAGGAACTCGGCCATCGCCGCGATGTCGGCATCATCATAGGATTTCATGAGTGACGACTTGGCCGGAGAATTGGCCCGTGCTCCGGTCTTGAAGTCCAGCATCGTCTTCTCGAGATAGGCCCGGTGCTGGTTGGCGACCCGCGGGATGCGGCTGTCGCCTTCGTAGCTACCGAGGTGGCACTGCACGCACTCGCCGGCGTGCGTCGCCGTCTCGCCCCTGGCGGCGAGCGCCGGATCCGCCCGGTAGCCGAGGCTGGGCCAGGACTGCTCCGAGAAGAACTGTGCGATCTTCAGCATCTCCTCCTTCGACAGCTCCTTGGCGATGTTGCTCATGACCGGATCGGCCCGCAGCCCGCTTTTGAAGTCCTTGAGCTGGACGTAGAGGTAATAGAGGTGCTGGCCAGCCAGAATGGGGTACTCGGGCCGGGTCGAGGCGCCATTCTTTCCGTGGCAGGTGAAGCAGACCTCCAGCTTTTCGCGCACGTCCGCATAGGCGTCGGCGCGCACGGGCGCGATGTCCGCCAGCCCCAGGGCGAACATCAGGCCGATCATGCTCACGCCTGTCCAACGCATCATTTTCATGCCGATACTCTCGATATCCGGAATACTGGGTCAGCCGATGCCCGATCCACCGCAGCGCCGTTCGCCGTGGCAAGCGCCGGACCGGCCAGAAAATCGGCCGCCGAACGGCGGCCGATTTCCTCGGCGTCAACGAAGGCCGGAACTTCAGTCCGGCAGGGTGAAGGCAATGATGTTGTTGCCACGCTTGTAGTTGAGCTGGACGTTGCCGCCGGCGGCCACGACGATGTACTGCTTGCCGTTGACCGTGTAGGAGGCCGGCGGCGCGTTGACCCCGGCGCCTGCCTGGAACGTCCACAGCAGGTTGCCGGTCGCCGAATCATAGGCCTTGAACTGACCGTTGCCCTCGCCGGTGAAGACCAGCCCCCCGGCGGTGGCCATAATGCCGCCGATCATCGGCTGTTCGGTCTTGACCTTCCAGCGGATCTTGCCGGTGTTGTAGTCGACCGCGGTGACGTTGCCCCACTGGGCTTCGGTCGGGATCACCTTGAACGCGCCGCCCAGCCACAGCTTGCCGCCGGGATAGGGCGTGCTCTCGACGTGATAGGTCATCGGCTGATGCAGGTTGATGGCATAGACCAGGCCCAGGCCCTCGTCCGCGGTCATCGGCGACCATTCGACGCCGCCGTTGGCGCCGGGCAGCATCCGTGCGCCTTCCTTGGTCGGCAGAGTCCACATGTTTTCCTGCGGCACCATGGCCTCGGAGAAACGGATCAGGCTGCAATCGCGCCGGTCGTGGACGTAGACGTGGCCGGTCTTGCCGCCGTGCACCAGACCGGGAACGGTGTTGCCGTTGCGGTCCTTGACATCGAGAAGGATCGGCGGGCTGACTGCATCGAGATCCCAGACGTCGTGGGCGATGTACTGGAAGTGACAGATGTATTCGCCGGTGTCGAGATCGACCGCGACCAGGGAGTCGGTATAGAGATTGTCGCCCGGGCGCAGCGAGCCGTCGAGATCGGGTGACGGGTTGCCGACGACGAAGTAGATGCGGTTGGTCTCGAGATCGACCGCCGGGTTCTGCCACACGCCGCCGCCAAGCGTCTTGTAGGGGTCTCCCATCTTGGCCAGCGCCGCCTTTTCGGCCGCGATGTCGCGGTGCATGTCGCGCCCGGTGGCATCATGGGTGGCCCACACGCCGACCGAGTTCTCGGGGATGGTGTGGAAAGTCCACAACAGCTTGCCGGTTTCGGCATCATAGGCCTTGACGAAACCACGGATGCCGTATTCCCCGCCGTTGGTGCCGATCAGAATCTTTCCGTTCACCGCGGTCGGGGCCATGGTCTCGCTGTAGCCGAGCTCGGGATCGGCGATCTGCTGTTCCCACACCAGCGCCCCGGTCTTGGCATTGAGCGCGACCAGCTTGGCATCGAGCGTGCCCATGTAGACCTTGTCGCCGTAGGCGGCGACGCCGCGGTTGTTGGGGCCGCAGCAATAGGTCGTGATCGGCCCCATCTTGTGCTTGTAGTGCCAGATTTCCTCGCCGGTTTCAGCATCCAGCGCATAGACGTGGTTGAACGCCGTGGTGACGTACATGATGCCGTTGACGACGATCGGGGTGGTTTCCATCGATTCCGAGATCTCGGTCTGGAAGATCCAGGCCGGACGGAGCCGGTGAACATTGCCGATGTTGATCTGGCGCGCCGGGTAGTAGCGCGTCTGCGCGTAATTGCCGTTGGTGTGCAGGAAGTTGTTGCCGTCGCCCGCAGCACGGTTGAGCATGTCCTGCGTAACCGCCTGCATGTCGCCGTAGAGCGTGCCCTTGTCGACCTCCTGTGCACTCGTCCCGGTGATCGCCAGCGCAAAAGCAAAACCCGCGCCCATTACGACGCGGCTGATCCAGTCCAAAGATTTTTTCATCTCTCTTCCTCCCTCCGCCGTGCCCGGCGGTCCATGATTTTGTTTTTTTTATGATTTTGTTTTTGTTTCGGATGCCGGACGTACGCCCTGCCAGGACAACTGCCCCCGGACGGTTGGATCTTCCCGGCACCGGAATCCGGATATTCGTGAAAGCTTACGTCGATCGATTCGATTGCGCACTTATTTTTTCCACCGGAGCACGCATTACGCGCCGTGCAGCCTCGATGACAGGTTGCGAACCGTGCCAGAAGGTTGCGTGTGCGATGTCATGGCCGCCCCCTGTCGACGTCCCGGGCATCGTGCGGAACAACCACCTCTGCCCCACAAGGCCGGCCCGTGCAGACGGGCGGCTCGCCGGTCTTCCCCCTTTTTCTTCCGGAAATTTTCCCAATCTGCTCGTGAGCGTCCGGCCCTTGGCAGCTTTTGCAACGACTGTCACACTGAGCCCGCAGGGATCCACGGCGCGAGGCGGGCCAATGAGGAAAAAGGAAAAGGAGATGTCGAGGGCGTTTTTCCGCCGCCGTCTCATGCCTTTGGCTCTGATGCTGATCGTTTGTCTGATGGTCGCCGCCGCCGAAGCCGCAGGGACGGGAAAGATCTTCGTCAGCAACGAAAAGAGCAGCACCATCACGGTTCTCGACGCCGCCACGAATGCCGTCATCGAAAGTTTCGAGACGTGCCGCCGGCCGCGCGGCATGCATTTCAGCCACGATCGGACCCGGTTCTACGTCGGTTGCGCCGACGACAGTCAGATCGCCATCTACGATGTCGCGACGCTTGCCCTCATCGGCCGCATCCGCGGCGTCGAGGAGCCCGAGACCTTCGATCTCCATCCCAACGGCAGATGGCTCTACATCTCCAACGAGGAGGATGCGGCGGCGAGCCTTCTCGATCTCACCACCCGCCGGGTGATCGCTCAGGTCGAGATCGGCGAAGAGCCCGAAGGCGTGCAGGTGACCCGCGACGGCAGCACGGTCTATGTCGCGTCCGAGGCCGCCAACCTCGTCCACGTCATCGACACCGAGCCCTTCGCGGTGCGCGCCGACATTCTGGTCAATACGCGCCCGCGCCGCTTCGCGCTGACGCCGGACGAGAGCGAGCTGTGGGTGTCGGCCGAGCTCGCCGGCATGGTCGACATCATCGACACGAAGACGAACACGGTGATCGGAAACATCGAGTTCCTGCCCCGCGGATTCCGGCGCAACGAGGTCACGCCCGTCGATCTTCTGATCACCCGCGATGGACGGACGGCCTTCGTCGCCCTCGGACGTGCGAACCATGTTGCCGTCGTCGACGTCAAATCGCGCCGGGTCGAGGACTATATTCTGGTCGGCAAACGGCCCTGGGGCCTGGCGCTTACCCGCGATGAACGGCTGCTGTACGTGGCCAACGGCCTTTCCGACGATCTTTCGATCATCGACGTGAAAGCCCGCAGGGTTCTCAAATCGGTGCCGGTGGGCCTGGTCCCCTATGGCATCCTGATCGATGACTAGGTGGGGCAGGGCGGCCCGGTTTGCGCTCGCCGTCGTCTGCGGCGCGATGACATCCGCGCCGGGCGCCGGGCGGGCGGCCGGGACCGATGGGAATCGTGAGCGGCTGACCATCG
>RFLL01000070.1 GCA_003693905.1 Alphaproteobacteria bacterium | reverse complement strand
GCGGTGGGGACCGACGGCCGCCCCGCCGACCTCGGCATCGGCGCCGCGCGCGGCGGCCAGGCGGGACCGCAGGCGTTCTTCCGCCTCGAGTGCGGAAGCCGTATCGAGCCAGGCTTCGACATCGCCGGTCACGGCCACCGCGGCGGCCGGAAACGGCGCGTTCACCTCGGCACAGCATGCGGCCAGACGCAGCACCAGTTCGCGCCGCGCTGCGGCGATGGCGACCCCGTGCCGGGCCATGGCGTCTTCGAGCGCGCTCAACCACGCCTCGTCGCCGCAGCCCGTCCTGAGCAGACGGGCGCGTTCGCGCAGGCTCTGCTCGTAGGCGGCGACCCGGCCCGCATGCGCCGGATCGAAGCCGTAGACGAGGCGGTCGAGAAACCGCCGCCGCCCCGACGGCGCATCGCGAAACAGGCCGTCCATCTGCGGCGTCAACCAGACCACCGACACGATCTCGCTCAGCGCCGTACGGGCGCGCACCAGCGTGCCGTCGATCTTGACCACGCGGCGCCCGGCCCCGGTGGTCCCGTCGCGCCCGGTCCCGAGCTGACGCGGCCCGTGCGGGGTCTGAACCTCCGCCGCCACAGCCCAGGTCGTCGCCGAAGGCGCCTCCTGCGATGCGTCTCCCAGAGCGTTCCCCGCCGTTTCCCCCGGCACCCGGCGATCGACCTCGTCAAGGCGCGCGCCGCGCAGGCCGCGCCCGGGAGCCAGAAACGAAATCGCTTCCAGCAGGTTGGTCTTGCCGGCTCCGTTGGGACCGATCAGCACGCCCGGGCGCGCATCGGCCTCAAGCATCGCCGTCGCGTAGCAGCGAAAGTCATGCAGGCTCAAACGACTGAGCCACACCGCCGGCGGTGTGCCGTGGTGCGATGCGCAGGACGCATCCGGGGTCCGCGACGGCAAATCCAGGATCGCTTCGTTCATCAAGCTTCTGACCGGCGTGCTCACACCCGCATCGGCATGAGCACGTACAACGCGCTTGCATCGGCGACGTCGCGCATGATGGTCGGCGAGGACGCGTCGGCCATGCTGATTTCGGCCTCGCCGTCCTTGATCTGATCGGCGATGTCCAGAAGGTAGCGCGAATTGAACCCGATCTCGATCGGCGGTCCGTCGTAGGCGACCTCGATCTCCTCGTTGGCCATGCCGTGTTCCGGGCTGTTCGCCGAGAGGGTCATCACGCCATCGTTGACGGCCAACTTCACGGCGCGGCTTTTTTCGGTCGAAATGGTCGAGACGCGATCCACCGCTTCGGCAAAGGCGCGGCAGTCGACGCGCACGTTCTTGTCGTTGCCGGCGGGGATGACGCGCTCGTAATCGGGGAAGGTGCCGTCGATCAGTTTCGAGGTCAGAACGATCGAATCGAAGGCGAAGCGGATCTGCGTCTCGGACAACGCCACTTCGACCGGATCCTCGGCCTCGTCGATCAGCTTGCGCACTTCGCCGACCGCCTTGCGCGGCACGATCACCCCCGGCATTCCGGCGGCACCTTCGGGCAGCGGCATCTCGAAACGGGCCAGGCGATGGCCGTCGGTTGCCACCGCGCGCAGCATTGCCAGAGAATCGGCCTCGACCGTGTGCAGATAGATGCCGTTCAGGTAGTAGCGCGTCTCCTCGGTCGAAATCGCAAAGCGGGTGCGGTCGATCAGGTTGCGCAGCTCCTTCGGTTCCAAGGTGAAGCGATGGGGCAGATCGGCCGTGCCCTGAACCGGGAAGTCCTCCTTCGGCAGGGTCGACAGCGCAAAAACCGAGCGCCCGGCGCGCATCGTCAGGCGCGCGTCCTCGCCCCCGGTCGTCAGTTCGATCGGCGCCCCTTCCGGCAGCTTGCGCACGATATCGTAGAGGGTATGCGCCGGCACGGTGGTGGCGCCCGGCTCCAGAACCTCGGCCGCCACCGATTCGACGATGGTCAGGTCCATGTCGGTGGCACTCAACCCGACGGCGGCTTCGCCCGCCTCGATCAGCACGTTGGACAGGATCGGTATGGTGTTGCGCCGCTCGACCACGCTTTGGACATGGGCCAGCGACTTGAGAAGCGCGGCGCGCTCTATGGTCAGTTTCATGAGCCCTCGAAACGGTCCTCGATGATGTCTCCCGAGCGGAGGCGCATTCCGATCTGCCCCCCCGATTTGCCCCCGTACCGGCCGCCTCAGGTTGCCCCGACCCCGGCCGCAGGGCCATATCCGCAGCGAATGGGAAAGACGGCGCGACGGCGCCTCTGGATATGGCTGGTCAGTATAGCCCGAAGTCGCGAAAAAGGTAAGCTTTATGCACCTTTCCCAGGGCCCGGACGCCGCCCGGAGCCGCCCTCGGAATGGCTTCCGGGACGCCCCGCCCGGTGCCTCGGGAAGCGGCCGGGGAACCCGTGCCGCGGGGGCGCCCAGCCCCCTCTCGGCAATGGCCGATCGCGCCCCGCAGACCCGGTTCCGGCGTCGTTCCGCCGCTCAGGCCTCGAGCATCCGGCGCAGCAGATCGACCTCTTCGGCGAAGCTGGCATCGGCGGTCTTGAGTTCCTCGATCTTGCGCACGGCGTGCATCACGGTGGTGTGATCGCGACCGCCGAACTTGCGCCCGATCTCGGGCAGCGAGCGGGTCGTCAGGTGCTTCGACAGATACATCGCCACCTGACGCGGGCGTGCCACGGCCCGCGAGCGCCGGGCCGAATGCATGTCGGTCAGACGGACATTGAAATGTTCCGCCACGCGGCGCTGGATTTCTTCGATGGTCACCCGCCGCTCACGCGCGCGCAGCAGATCGTGCAGCACCTCCTGGGTCGATTCCAGGGTGATCGGATGGCCGATCAGCGTCGAGTGGGCGATGATGCGCGTGAGCGCCCCTTCGAGCTCGCGCACGTTCGAGGTGATCTTGTGGGCCAGGAATTCGAGCACCTTGGGCGGCACCGCCACGCCCGACTGCTCCGCCTTGGTCTGCAGAATGCCGAGGCGCAACTCGTAGGTCGTGGGATGAATGTCGGCGACCAGCCCCCAACCGAGGCGGGAGCGCATGCGCTCTTCCACGCCCTCCAGGTCCGACGGGCTCTTGTCGGCGGAGATCACCACCTGGCGGTTGCGATCAACGAGCGCGTTGAAGGTGTGGAAGAACTCCTCTTGCGTGGCGTCGCGCCCGGCGATGCAATGGAAATCGTCGATCATCAGCACGTCGACGGAGCGGAACTGTTCCTTGAACGACACCGTGTCCTTGGTCCGCAGCGCCCGTACGAACTGATACATGAACTTTTCGGCCGACAGATAGATGACCTGCCGTTGCGGGTTGTTGCGACGAATTTCCCAGGCGATGGCGTGCATCAGATGGGTCTTGCCGAGGCCCACGGGACCGTACAGAAACAGCGGGTTGAACGGCACCGTTTCGGCCGAAGCAACGCGCCGCGCCGCGACGTAGGCGAATTCGTTCGGCTTGCCGACGACGAAGTTGTCGAACGTGAAACGCTCGTCAAGCGGCGCGCCGATCTCGTCCATCGAGGCGCCGCGCGCGGCCGAGGTCTCGGACTCGCACCCCCGGGCCGCCCGGGAGGCCGACGCCCGGGTACGAGTTGCGCCAGCGTTTGCGGATGCCGCCGTTGCCGTTGCAGAGGCAGAAGCGCGCCTCACTCCGGAAAGGGGCATGGTGGGCAGCGGCGGCTTGACCACGATTTCGGCGCGCGTAACCGCCGGGTCCTCTGCACGCCACAGATCCTGAATGAGCGACAGGTAGTTGTCCTGAACCCAGTCGCGCATGAAACGCGTCGGCACGGCCATGCGCACGACACCACCGCTGATGCCCACGAAGGTCAGCGGCTTCAGCCAACTGCGGTAGGCCGATTCCCCCGCCTCGGCACGCAAACGACCGCGAATGCGTGCCCAACGTTCGTCGCTCGGCCTGACATCTTCTTCATGATCCATTCGCTTCGACACGCTCGGCCCCCCTTGGTCGCGCTGTCCCCCGGATGATATCGAAATCACCACCGCAAAAGAGTCCCCCGAGCCGGCGCCCGACGATGCGGGCGAGGTCGGTGATGCGTGATGCGGATCGTGTGCGCATGGCTCTGCGGGCGCAGCGGAAACGACCCGGGAGCGTGCGCTGAATACGGCGGAAACGGCCCCCGTCCGGTGCGGGTGCCCCTGTCGGCCCCGACCGCCTCGCCGCTTTGAATCCTTGCATGTGCGGGGCTTTTACCAGCCAGATTTACAATAAATCCCTGCGATCCCTTATAAAACAACTCGGATGCAAGAAAAGACAACATCGTCCCCCGATTTGAAAGACAAAAATACCTAGCTTCTCTGAACTCTTAGAGAAGATTACTTTCTATTTTTCTTTAAATGACTTCCGGCCTGCCCCGCGCCACCCGAACTAATGTAGCTTTGGTTAAGAAACATGGCAAGCGGATCGAAAAGGGAACGGTGGATTTTTTGCCGCCCGTTTGCCGGCGTGGCCGGCGTGCCCGCGCGGACGGATCGAAGCCGGAGGCGACAGACACAGCCGCAACCGCTGCGTGGCGGCCATGCCTGTCGGGAACGATATCCCGAACGGCGAGGCCCGAATATCGAAATCGAAGAACGGCGGGATCAAAACCGCGTGCGCACACGGAAACGACGCGCACACCGCCGGGTGTCGCGTGACGCGGCGTCGTGTGGTTCATGCCCGCGCGGCCGGAACCTGAACGACGGTCGCCTGGATGTTTGGTATCGGGACCGGCGTCACATGCTGGGCCGCCCGCGTGGTGGGTGAGGCGGTTTGCGGCTCAGCCCATGGTCTTGATGCGGGCGGACAGACGCGACAGCTTGCGCGCCGCCGTGTTGCGATGGAGCACGCCGACCTTGACGCCACGGTGCAATTCCGGCTGAGCAACCCTGAAGGCCGCCCGCGCAGCTTCCTTGTCACCGCCGGCGATCGCCTTTTCCACCTTCTTGACGAAGGTGCGGATGCGGCTGATGCGCGCGTGGTTGATGACGGCGCGGCGCGCGTTGCGCCGGATGCGTTTCTTGGCGGATGCGTGATGAGCCATAGGTTTGCAAGCCTTGCCTGACAGTCGCTCGGTAGGGTGCGAAGCCGGCGGTATATAGCGGCCGGGCCCGGACCCGTCAAGGCGCTTGAGGAGGGCCGAGGGGCCGCGCCGCTGGGCATCGCGGATGCCGCCGGCACGGCCCGTCGGAACGCGTCCTAGCGATGCGACCACACCGGCTTGCGCTTTTCGACGAAGGCGCGCATGCCTTCCTTCTGATCGGCGGTGGCAAAGGTGGCGTGGAAGACACGGCGCTCGAAGCGGATGCCTTCGCTCAGCGTCGTCTCGTAAGCCCGGTTGACCGCCTCCTTGACCATCATCGTCACCGGGCGCGACATCGAGGCGATCTTCTCGGCCGCCGCCAGCGCTTCGTCGAGCAGCCTGTCCGCAGGCACGACGCGCGCGACCAGGCCGCAGCGTTCGGCTTCTTCGGCGTCCATCATCCGCCCGGTCAGACACAAGTCCATCGCCTTCGACTTGCCGACGATCCGGGTCAGACGCTGCGTGCCGCCGGCGCCCGGAATCGTGCCCAAGGTGATCTCCGGCTGGCCGAACTTCGCGGTGTCGGCGGCGATGATCATGTCGCACATCATGGCGATTTCGCAGCCGCCGCCGAGGGCGTATCCGGCCACGGCGGCGATGATCGGCTTGCGCGTGGCGGCCAGACGCTCCCACCCGGAGGTGATGAAGTCCTCGAGGTAGGCGTCCATGTAGGTCTTGTCCATCATCTCCTTGATGTCGGCACCGGCGGCAAACGCCTTTTCAGAGCCGGTCACGACGATGCAGCCGATAGCATCGTCGGCCTCGAAGGCATCCAGCGCCCGCCCCAGTTCGTCGATCAGCGCAGCGCACAGGGCATTGAGCGCCTTGGGCCGGTTCAGGGTGATGAGGCCGACGCGGCCACGGGTTTCAACCAGGATGTTTTCAAAGCTCATGGTGAAGAATCCTCCATCTGGATCATCTGTATCGCGTGGGCTCGGGTGACTCGCGCAGCCCGGCGGCGTTTCGAATACCGCGACGCGCTCGCACCGCCTTGTCCGGGGCCGGACCTATTCGGGCTCCAGCGTGAAGCGCACGACCAGATCGCCGTCGACGCCGAGGAAGACCAGGCTCAGACGCTCGCCCTCGCGGGTGTAGACGTCGCCGCCGCGCGGCCGCCAGCCGAGCTGAGGCAGCGTCGCGGCATAGAACGCGGCCACCTCGGCGCGGGCAAGGGCTCCTTGCGCATACGTCTCGACGATGCGTCCGGACGGCTTGTCGAAGACGATGCCGGCACCGGCGACCTCGGCAAGGCCGGGCATCAGCGGCAGATCGTCGATATCGGCGACGTAAGCCGTCGCCTGCGTCCCCGATCGAGTTTGAGTTTGGGTCTGGGTCTGGGCTCCGGCGGTGGCAATCCATGCCGGCATCGCGATGACCAGACCCGCCAGCAGGCCGGCGCGCATCCCCGCCGCGGCAAGGCGCGGGCACAACCGCCGGGCCCGGATCGGAGCGTGCATCGTCGTCATCGCCGCCTGTCTACCTTACCGCTGGCGCCGGCCACAATAGAAAGTACTGCGCCCCGCCTGCACGATGCGCCGGATCGTCCCGTGCCCGCACGTGCACCCCGGGCACGGCTGGCCGGCGCGGTCGTAGACCGCCCATTCATGCTGGAAATAGCCGAGTTCGCCGCTGGCCTGCACATAATCGCGCAGGGACGAGCCGCCGGCCTCGATGGCGCGCATCAGCACGCTGCGGATCGCCGCCGCCAGACGCTCGGCGCGCGCACCCTGAACACTGCCGGCGCGCCGGCGCGGCGACAGCCCGGCGAAGAACAGGCTTTCGCAAGCGTAGATGTTGCCGAGACCGGCAACCACCCGCTGATCGAGAAGCGCCGCCTTGATCGTCGTGCGCCGACCGGCCAGACGTGCGGCCAGAACCGGACCGGAAAAATCGTTGCCGAGCGGCTCCGGCCCCAGTCCGGCCAGCAACGGATGCTGCGCCAGCCCGCCCGGCGCAACCAGGTCCATCAGCCCAAAGCGGCGCGGATCGCAGAACCGGACCTCGAGGCCGGCGTCGGTCCTCAGAATCACATGGTCGTGGGGTCCCGGCGGCGGTCCGGGCGCGGCCGCCACGATCATCCGTCCCGACATGCCGAGATGGCACAGCAGGCTGCCCCCGTCGTCGAGTTCGGCCACGATGTATTTCGCGCGCCGGTTCAGCCGCAGGATTCGGCGCCCTTCAAGACGCCGGGCGAAATGCCGCGGCAGCGGAATGCGCAGATCCGCGCGCCGGGCGATCACCTGCGTCAGACGGCGCCCTTCCAGGGGACCGCGCAGACCGCGCACCACGGTTTCGACCTCGGGCAGTTCGGGCATGACACCGGCTTGTTGTGGACGAGAAACGAAAGGCGGAGATTAAGGCGGTCGCGATTTTCCGCCCGACAACCAGGGCGAAAAGTAGCGCGCCCGCGCGCCGCGCGCTATGGTCCGCGTCATGCCGGCGCGATATCCAGCTTCCGCTTCCACGCCCGCAACCACGCATTTCGGTTTTTCCGAGGTTCCGGAAGCCGAAAAGGCGCGGCGCGTACGCGCCGTGTTCGAACGTGTGGCGCGGCGCTATGACCTGATGAACGATCTGATGTCGGGCGGCATCCACCGCCTGTGGAAG
>RFLL01000009.1 GCA_003693905.1 Alphaproteobacteria bacterium | reverse complement strand
TCTGCACCACGTACTTGTAGATCTGCATGTTGTCGGCGGTGCGCACCAGGGTGTCGAACTTCATCCCCAGTTCGTGCTGCGAGGGCGCCACTTCGTGGTGGTGCTTTTCCATCCCCAGGCCCATTTCCTGCATCACCGAGACCATCTCGGCGCGCAGATCGGTGCCGGCATCAACCGGCGGCACCGGGAAGTAGCCGCCTTTGGGCGGCGGCCGGTGGCCGATATTGCCGTCTTCCATCGCTTCACCCGACATGTACGGGCCTTCTTCCGACAGGAAGCGGAAGAAACAGTGGTTCTGCTCGACCTTGAAGCGCACGTCGTCGAAGACGAAGAACTCCGCTTCCGGCCCGAAGAAGGCGGCGTCACCGATACCGGTGGCCTTGAGATAGGCCTCGGCCTTCTTGGCGGTGGAGCGCGGATCGCGGTCGTAGGGCTGCCCGGTTGCCGGTTCGTTGACGTCGCAGAACAGGATGAGCAACGGCTGTGCCGCAAACGGGTCCATCACCGCCGTCGACAGGTCCGGCACCAGGGTCATGTCGGACTCGTTGATCGCCTTCCAGCCGGCGATGGAGGAGCCGTCGAACATGACGCCCTCGGTCAATGCCTCTTCGTCGACCGCGTCGACCGTCATGGCCAGGTGCTGCCATTTGCCGCGCGGGTCGGTGAACCGGTAATCGACGTACTTGACGTCGTTCTCCTTTATCATGTCGAAGATTTTTTTTACGTCGGACATCTCTGATTTTCCTTGATGTTTCTGGTCCCGGCCGAACCGTTATCAAGTTCATTGCAACGCAGCGCCGGTGGCCGCGCCGCTGCCTTGGAGTACACGCCCTGAATTGCACCGCCCCTGAATCAGACCGCCTCGACGCCGCGTTCGCCGGTGCGAATCCGGATCGCCTCGTCGATCGTGCTGACGAAAATCTTGCCGTCGCCGATGCGTCCGGTGTGGGCGGCGTGCTGAATCGCTTCGATGGCCCGCTCCACCAGAGCATCGTCGAGGACGACTTCGATCTTCACCTTGGGCAGGAAATCGACCACGTATTCGGCACCGCGGTAGAGCTCGGTATGACCCTTCTGACGGCCGAAGCCCTTGGCCTCGATCACCGTGATCCCCTTGATCCCGACCTCGTGCAGGGCTTCTTTGACCTCATCCAGCTTGAAGGGCTTGATGATCGCTTCGATCTTTTTCATGGCATCCACCGGTTCAATACAGGACATGCACGCGAATCGCGCCGATCGGCCGATTCTCATGCACGGGGATGGTTCGTGCGGTCTATAGCATGCGCCGTACCAACTTCATCGGCGCGGAAAACATTTTCCCAACTCATTGATATTACATATAAAAAGAACCAGGGCCTGACTCCCCTTGGGCGAACGGTCGGGCTGGGCAGACATGGCGAGCAAGCCGGCTGCCTAAAGATCGGGCGTCCTGCCCAAATTTCAGGCAACAGGGGCGGCCAGGCTATGTGGTGCGGCGGGCCAGCCAGTCACGGATGCGTGCCATCGCGGTGCGGATGTTTTCGACCGAATTGGCATAGGATAGGCGCAGATATCCTTCCCCGTGACGCCCGAAGCTGGTGCCGGCGATGGTGGCAACGCCGGCTTCTTCGAGCAGCCGGGTCTCCATCTCCTTGGCCGCGATGCCGGTGGCGGCGATGTTGGGAAAGACATAGAACGCGCCGCCCGGCATCACGCACGAGATGCCGGGCAGGGCATCGAGCGCGGCGACGATCACGCGGCGGCGTTCGTCGAAGGCGGTAATCATGCGTTCGACCGATTCCTGCGGACCGGTCAGGGCAGCGATGCCGGCGTACTGGGTCGGTGCGTTGACGCAGGAATGGCAGTTGATGGCCAGACGCGTCGCCCCTTCGATCAGAGATCGCGGCCAGACGCCGTAGCCCAGACGCCACCCGGTCATGGCGTAGGTCTTGCTCCATCCGTCGAGCAGGATCACCCGGTCGCGGATTTCAGGGTATTGCAGCAGGCTGACGTGGCGCTGGCCGTCGTAGAGCATGCGGCTGTAGATCTCGTCGGACAGGATCGCGACATGCGGGTGCCGGACGAGGCCGGCGACCAGCCTGTCGACTTCGGCACGAGGGGTGACGCCACCGGTCGGATTGGCCGGGCTGTTGAGAATGATCAGCCGGGTCGTCGGTGTGATCCGCGACAGGACGTCCTCGGCCGAGAAGGCGAAGCCGTTTTTCTCCAGAAGCGGGATCGGGACCGCGGTGGCGCCGGTAAAGTTGATGACCGATTCATAGATCGGGAACCCCGGGTCGGGATAAAGGATTTCAGCGCCCGGCTCGCCGAATATCAACACCGCAAAGAACATCGTGACCTTGCCGCCGGGCACCACCAGAACCAGGTCCGGGTCGACGTCGACCCCGTGGCGCGCGTTGAGATCCGCGGCCACGGCTTCGCGCAGCGCCGCGATGCCGTTGGCCGGGGTATAGCCGTGATGACCGTCGCGCAGGGCCTTGACCGCTGCTTCGACGATGTGCGGCGGAGTCTGGAAATCGGGCTGTCCAATTCCCAGGTTGATGATGGATCGGCCGCTCGCTTCCAGGGCCTTGGCCCGGGCCAGGACCTCGAAGGCGCTTTCGGTTCCGATTCGGCCGATCGCGGCAGCAGGACGAAGCATGGCAGCGTGTTCCGGATGTGGATGGATGCGGGACCCGGTTGCAGAACCGGACGGAAAGGTACGCCCGGCGCCCGGCACGCGGCAAGCATGTGCCGTCGGCCGCGACCTGCTTGACGCCGCGCGCGGCGGGTGATTAAACACCCGGCATTCGCCTGCGGTGGCGCCTTCGCTCGCCCCTGTTTCGGGCCGTTCATGGCCACGTACCCGTTTCAGCGCACGAGCGCGAAAGGGGCCGGCATCTCGATGGTGGCTGTAGCTCAGTTGGTCAGAGCATCGGTTTGTGGTACCGAGGGTCGTGGGTTCAAGTCCCATCAGCCACCCCATCGGGCTTGCCGCCGCGGTTCGAGGCCGCGATCGGCGCCGGCCCGGCAGAGCGCCGGTAGAGCGATAGATGACCCTGCATCGTAGAATTTTCCTCTTCACCCGTTCCTTTTCCTTCTTCTTCGCTGCGCTTTTCCCTTCGCGCTCCGCTCGCGGGTTCGCATTGCGCGGCGTCTTCGCCCTCGTCATTGCGGCGGCGTTTCTTGTCGCCTTTGCGGGCCCGTTCGGTCCCGGATCGCTTTGGGCGCAAGGGGGATACGAGGACGGGATGGCCGCCTACGAGGACGGCGACTATCTGCGCGCCGTTAAAATCTGGCGCCCTCTGGCCGAGGCCGGCGATGCCAATGCCCAGTACGGGCTCGGCAAGCTGTACGAGACCGGCGGCGGCGATCTGGCGCGCGATTATGCCCGGGCCGCCAAGTGGTATCGC
>RFLL01000008.1 GCA_003693905.1 Alphaproteobacteria bacterium | reverse complement strand
TCGGGCACCGGCTGCGGGCTGCTTGTCGGATCGGCAGGGTCGGGACCGGCGATCACCTGCAATATCCAGGCAGCATCGGCCACCGTGCGCGCGAGCGGCCCGATATGGTCGAGCGTGAACGACAGCGGCATGACGCCGAAGCGGCTGACCCGGCCGTAGGTCGGCTTGAGTCCGATCAGGCCGCAGCATGCCGCCGGCAGGCGGATCGAGCCGCCGGTATCCGAGCCAAGGGCCGCGAACACCAGGCGCGCGGCGACGGCCACGGCGCTGCCGCTCGACGAGCCGCCGGGGATGTGGGCCGGGTTCCACGGATTGCGCGGGGTGCCGGTGATTTCGTTGTGTCCGGTGGTGCCGAGCGCGAACTCGACCATGTTGAGCTGCGCGATGTCCAGCGCCCCGGCGGCATCGAGCCGGGTGAGCACGTGCGCCGTCACCTCGGGTATGAAGTCGGCGAGAATGCGCGAACCGCAGGCGCTTCGTCGCCCGGCACGGTAGAACATGTCCTTGTGGGCCAGTGGCACGCCGTGCAACGGCCCGCGTATCCGCCCCGCCGCCAGCTCATCATCGGCGGCGCGCGCCGCGTGCCGCGCGGCGTCGGGGTCGATCGCGGCGATGCAGTTGAGCGCCGGACCGATGCGCGCGATACGTGCCAGGCACGCCTCGGTCAGTTCCAGCGACGAAAATTGCCGCGCGACAATGCCGCGGGCGGCTTCGACCAGGCCGAGGTCGGCCAGCGCCTCATCGCCCATCGCCGGCATCCGCGTTCGTGTGCGCATCGGGGTGGGCAGGCGCGTTCAGCGCACGCAGGAAATATGCCGGCTCGGCACCGAAGGCAAGCGCCCCGGCGGCATGGGCGGCATCCGTCGCGTGGCCTACGTGTCGAGCAAGTTCACTGGCGGCGGCCACGGCGCGCTTCAAATGTGCCGGGTCGAGAGCGATACCTTGAAACCGGGACAGCCAGGGGATGGTCGCGGCCGGAGGTTGATCTGAAGGAGACGTCTGGTTCGCCATGTGCGAAATCTCTGGAGCGGACGGCAAGCAGCATGCGCCGGAAACGGTGCACTCGACGACAAGGATAAGCCGTGCCCACCCGACCTGTCACGCCGGGTCCCGCGCGAGGTCCGGATTCGGTGCTGCACCCGGATCTTCACGAACCCTATCATCAGCGCCGCGCCCGACAATTTCTTTCGGTTATGAATCCTAGGCACAGGGCTGTCTACGGAAAATATTCGTATGTCATTTATTGATGATATGGCGAGTATTTCTGCACCGTTAGGGAAAAAATAAACATCCTATCGTATTCACTTCGGAACTCTCGTGATCACCCGCGAAACTCGTGAAAATCCCTGAAGGCGATCACGGGAAATTATCGGCCGTACGGTGTGCAGCGAAGAACGAAAAGGGTAAGTCATGAGACAGAGACCCAAGGTGGACATCCGATCCCTTTATGCGAAAGCCGTTCTCATAGGTGTTGCAATCATTATTGTCGCTGCCCTTCAGGTCGCCGTTTCCTACTGGAACTCGATCAAGACCGAACAATTACTCTCGGCAATCAGCCGGGATACGAAATTCCACCGCGAGAAGCTGATTCCGCTCAAGGAAACCGCAAAGGAAATCCAGATCGACGTCATACAGGTCCAGCAGTGGCTGACGGACATGTCGGCAACGCGCGGGCTCGACGGGCTGGACGACGGCACGTCGATTGCCGAGGACTATGCGCACAAATTCGATGCGGATATGACCAGAGCCCTGGCGTTGGCCGAAGACATGGGCTTGAGCGAGATCACGGCCAAGCTTTCCACCGTTCGCAAGGCATTTGCTCCTTATTACGAAGCTGGAAAGCGCCTGACCGAGGCCTACGTTGCCGAAGGACCGGCGGCCGGTAATCGTTTGATGCCTGCTTTCGACAAGACCGCAGAGACGATCAACAAGCAGATCGACGATATGCTGGCCGCTCTCGAGAAACTCGAACATGCCAACTCGGCCAAGGTGAAGGCCTTGATCGAAGGAGCAGAAGCGGATGCTTTCAACCTCCGACTGGCCGCCATCGGTCTGGGGCTTTTCGGGCTTGGTATCGCGTTCTCCGTTGCGGCGTTCCTGTTGCTGCGGATCATCAGGCCGATCACGCGCATGATCGACGTCATGCGGCGCCTTGCCGACCACGATCTTGAGGTCGAGGTGAACGGGACGCAGGGCCGTGACGAAATCGGTCGTATGGGCAATGCCATTCAGATCTTCAAGGACAACATGGCCGAGACGGAGCGGCTGCGTGCCGAGCAGGAGGCTTTGAAACGCCGGGCCGAAGAGGAACGCAAAGCCGAAATGGGGCAGCTGGCCGATCAGTTCAGGGAAAGGGTCGGGCGGATCGTGGAGACGGTGGCGGCGGCTGCGACGCAGATGCAGTCGAATGCCGAAACCCTGTCGGCGGCGGCGGAACAGACCGGTCGTCAGGCGACGGCGGTGGCGGCAGCCTCCGAGGAAGCGTCGAGCAACGTTCAGACGGTGGCCAGCGCGGCCGAAGAGCTGTCGGCGTCGGTAAGCGAGATCGGGCGTCAGGTGAGCGAATCGACGCGCATCGCCAGGGCTGCGGTGGAGGATGCCAGTCGCACCAATGCCCAGGTGGAATCCCTGGTCGAGGCGGCGCAGAAAGTGGGCGAAGTGGTTAGCCTGATCTCCGACATCGCCGAGCAGACCAACCTGCTGGCCCTCAACGCCACCATCGAGGCGGCGCGCGCCGGCGAGGCCGGCAAGGGCTTCGCGGTGGTCGCCTCCGAGGTCAAGTCGCTGGCCAACCAGACCGCCAAGGCGACGGAGGAGATTTCAGTCCAGATCGCCGCCATTCAGAATGCCACCGGTGATGCGGCGACGGCGATCAAGGGGATTGCCGGGACCATCGGCCGCATCGACGAAATCGCCTCGGCGATCGCGGCGGCGGTGGAGCAGCAGGGGGCGGCGACACAGGAAATAGCCCAGAACGTACAGCAGGCGGCGGCCGGAACGGCTCAGGTGTCCACCAACATCAACGGCGTCACTCAGGCCGCGGACGAGACCGGACAGTCGGCGAGCCAGGCCCTCGATGCTTCGCGCGAGCTCTCGCGCAGTGCCGAGATGCTGCGCACCGAGATCGACAAGTTCGTCAACGAAATCGGGGCAGCCTGAAACCTGCCGACCGCCGCAATCTCGAGCGGGCCGGCCCCCACGGGCCGGCTTTTCTTTCGGTGCCTTTCCCGGTGCGTGCGCTCAGTTTTGCGCCAGCGCGACGATCACGTCGCCGGTGCCGTCATAGATCATCGACAGCGCCACGATCGTGATGATGAGCAGGCCGACATAGTTGAGCCAGTAATAGCGTGTCAGCACCCGGGCGATGAACGTGGCCGCCGCCCCCATCAGCGCTACCGACAGGATCAGGCCGAAGATCATGATCCACATGTGGTCGCGTGCGGCGCCCGCAACCGCAAGAACGTTGTCCAGCGACATGGATACGTCGGCGATGGCGATCTGAATAACCGCGGTACTGACCGATTTCGGCACGACGGCATCGGATGTCGCGCCTTCGGCTGGACAGGTTACGCCGGCGGCGCACAACTCGCGCCACATCTTCCAAGCCACCCACAGAAGCAGCAGTCCGCCGGTGAGCAAAAGGCCGACGATCGCGAGAAGCTGCACCGCAATCACCGCAAAGGCAATGCGACAGACCAGGGCGATGATGATGCCGATGGCGATGACCCGGCCGCGCGTGGCCTGTGGCAGGCCGCGCGCGGCCATGCCGACGACGATGGCATTGTCGCCAGCCAGCACCAGGTCGATGAACACGACCGAGACAAACGCCGTCAGGTCTGCAAGCAATGGCTCCATCACGCTCGACAGGCTCGCAGGTGGGAAGGGCATCGGATGCCCGTCGCGGCGGCCGGCATCCGCTCACATATGGGATCGCAGCCGTCACATGTGAAGCAAACGCCTGCCAAGCGGGGACCACCGTCCTCGAACGGATGGCCGGCGGCAGTGGCGCTTCGCACCGCCCAGACCGGGGCGGGGTCACGTGCGTTCATTGGTGTCACAATCGCTTTCACGACCCGTACCTGTCCCCCGACCGAATTCGCCGGTTGCGCGCCATCGTATGATGCAAATGCGCGACACGGGAGAAAAGGCGTGCCGGCGGCGCATGGAAACTGCGCGAAGCCGGCGTCGTCAAGGGAAGTGTGGAAAAAGTGGACCCGGGAAACCGCATGAAGCTCGCGTCAAGTCATGGTTAAGTATTGTGGTAAACGAATTGATAATATTTCTTGAAAATGTCATGATCATACGAGCCTGGATGAGAGCTTCTGCTCAAGGTCGACAATCGACCCGGGAGCGATCACCGGTCTTCAGGGAGGCGCGCAAATCATGGCAGAGGCGACAATCACGGCAAGGACAACCGGGTCCCACCGAGTGCGAAAATGCCACGGAGCGCGAACAAGAACCTCCATCCCGGGCGCGACGGCTGCGGGTGCCTTGCGCGCGCTGCATCTGTCGGCGGGGCTCTGGATCGCAGCTCTGGGGCTGGCGTGGCCGGTGACGGTCCATGCCGGGGTCGGGGCTGAAACATCGGCGGGCGATCTGGATGGTCCGGCGGCGACGTTCCGCGCGCATCTGCCTGCGGCGCTGGCCGGAGACGCCACCGCCGCCTATGCCATCGGGGCCGCCTATGCCGAGGGCGCCCGCCGCCGCGAGGATCTCATCGAAGCGGCGCGCTGGTATCTCAAAGCGGCGCAGGCCGGCCATCCGCGCGCCCAGAACGAACTCGGCCTGCTGCTCGCCAAGGGCAGAGGAGTGGCGCAGGATTATGTCCGTGCTTATGCCCTGTTCGATCTTGCCGCCGCCGGGTTCGAGCGCGGCTGGCGCTACGAACAGGCGATCGAGTTGCGCGACATGATGGCGGCGTTCATGTCGCCGTCGCAGCGGCGCCTGGCCGAGCGTCTGGCGGCGAAGTGGAAGGCCGAAGCCGCCGGTACCCCGCCCACGCCGTAGGCGTCGTGCCGGACCGCTTCGGGCGTAGGGATCACAGCGGCCATACCAGCAGGATCATCGGCAACGACACCGCGACGATCACGATCTCCAGCGGCAGGCCCATGCGCCAGTAATCGCCAAAGCGATAGCCGCCCGGCCCCATGACGAGGGCGTTGTTCTGATGGCCGATCGGTGTCAGGAAGGCGCAGGAGGCGCCGATCGCGACAGCCATCAGGAAAGGATCGACACTGGCTTCCAGACGCCCGGCAACCGTCGCCGCGATCGGCGCCATGACCACGGCGGTAGCGGCGTTGTTGAGCACGTCCGACAGGGTCATGGTCGTGACCATGATAAGGGCGAGAATGACGACCGCCGGGGCTCCGGCGGTCAGGTCCAGCAGGGCGCCCGCAATGGCGTCCGTGGCCCCCGTCGTCTGCATCGCCGCGCCGACCGGAAGCAACGAGCCGAGAAGAACGATCACCGGCCAGTCGACGGCCTCATAGATCTGGCGCACCAGGATCAGCCCGCTCAGTGCCATCACCACGACGGCCAGGCCGAGTGCCACCGCGATCGGCAGAACCCCGAATGCGGCGAGCGCGATCGCGGCCGTGAAGATCGCGATCAGCCACGCCGCCTTGCCGCGCTGACCGATGCTCAGGCCCCGTTCGGCCAGCGGCAGAC
>RFLL01000069.1 GCA_003693905.1 Alphaproteobacteria bacterium | reverse complement strand
CGAGGACGAATTGGGCGATCTGCTGTTCGCGATCGTCAATCTTGCCCGTCGCCTCGACATCGACCCCGAAGCTGCGCTGCGGCACAGCAATGCGAAGTTCGAACGCCGCTTCCGCGCCATCGAAGCCGCGTTCGCCGCCCGCGGCCGTGACCTGCGCACGGCGACGCTGGAGGAAATGGAAGCGGCCTGGCAGGAGGCCAAACGGGCGGAACGAGGCTCCGCCGCGGCGAAGCCTCGCTCCCCGGAGGAATGATGCTCAGTCGTTAACCAGCAGGTGCATCAGGCTGGAGGTATCCCAGCGGTTGCCGCCGCGCGCCTGCACGTGGGCATAGAATTGATCGACCAGCGCGGTTACAGGCAGGCGGGCCCCGTTATTGCGGGCTTCGTTGAGGCAGATGCCGAGGTCCTTGCGCATCCAGTCGACTGCAAATCCGAAGTCGAACTTGCCTTCGCACATGGTTTTGGCGCGGTTGTCCATCTGCCAGGACTGTGCTGCGCCCTTGGAGATGACGTCGATCACCTTGTTCATGTCGAGGCCGGCACGCAGACCGAAGCTCATCCCTTCGGCCAGCCCCTGAACCAGGCCGGCGATGCAGATCTGATTGACCATCTTAGTCAACTGTCCCGAACCGGCCGGACCGAGCAGGGTGCAGGCGCGGGCGTAGCAGTCGATCACCGGCCTGACCCGCTCGAAGGTTGCCGGCTCGCCGCCGCACATGACCGTGAGGATCCCGTTTTCGGCTCCCGACTGGCCGCCGGAGACCGGTGCGTCGATGACGCCGATGCCCTTCTGCCGGCCGGTTTCAAACAGCTCGCGCGCCAGATCGGCCGAGGCCGTGGTGTGATCGACCAGCACCGTCCCCTCGCCCATGCCGGCGAAGGCGCCCTCGTCGCCGAGCACGACGGCACGCACGTCGTCGTCGTTGCCGACCATGGTGAAGACGATTTCCGCCCCTTGCGCCGCCGCACGTGGGGTATCGGCTTTCCGTCCCCCGTACTCCTGCACCCACTTCTCGGCCTTGGCGGTGGTCCGGTTGTAGACGGTCACGTCGTGTCCGCCTTTCCTGGCGAGGTGCCCGGCCATGGGATACCCCATGACGCCGAGGCCGATGAAGGCGACTTTGCTCATATGTCCCTACCCTGCCTTTCGGATGATTGCATGTGATCGAGTGGCGCTCGACGGGGGCTGTCCGCTGCCGGAGGAACGATGTTCCCGCAAGGCCGGAGACGAATGAACGCAGCCCCGTCCACGGATCGTCGAAGCATTGCCCACGGGCCCGTTGCCCGTCAAGGGAACCGGGCTCTGCGCTCGGACGGCGCAGTCCGGATCCTGGCCCCAATTCCCAACCGGAACTGGTCCTGTTGCAGGCGCTTGGGGCGATTATGATGAAGAGGCGAAAGCATGACCACCTGAGCATCCGCTTGCGGAGCAGGCATGATTTTCCGCGGCGGCAGAGGCCCATACGACTGCCACGGGAGGAGCACGGATGACCCGGATGACGCCTAGCGAGGCTTTTGTCGAAACCCTGGTCGCCCACGGCGTGCGCGACGTTTTCGGCATCGTCGGATCGGCCTACATGGATGCCCTGGACATCTTCGAGCCGGCCGGAATCCGCTTCATTTCGGTGGCTCACGAACAGGGCGCCGGGCATATGGCCGACGGCTATTCCCGGGTCGGCAATCGCCACGGCGTGTGCATTGCTCAGAACGGGCCCGGCGTCACCAACTTCGTCACTGCCATCGCCGCCGCCTATTGGGCCCATTCCCCCGTCGTCTGCATCACGCCCGAAACCGGGAGTAACACGCAAGGCCTGGGCGGCTTTCAGGAGGTCGAGCAGCTTCCCTTCTTCGAGAAGATCACCAAGTACCAGGCGCACGTGAACCGGCCCGATCGCATCGCCGAATTCACCGGTCGCTGCTTCGACTATGCCCTGGTCGAGCGCGGCCCGGTCCAGCTCAACATCCCGCGCGACTACTTTTACGGCGAGATCGACGTCGAGATCCCGCAGCCGATCCGCCTGGAACGCGCCGCCGGGGGCGCAAATGCCTTGGCACAAGCGGCCCGGTTACTGGCCGAGGCCAGGTTTCCGGTCATCGTTGCCGGCGGCGGCGTGGTCATGGCCGATGCCCAGGATCAGGCCCGGGCGCTGGCCGAGTACCTCTCGGCCCCGGTGGTCGCCAGCTATCTCCACAATGACGCCTTCCCGGCCAGTCATCCGCTAATGTGCGGTCCGCTCGGCTATCAGGGGTCGAAGGCGGCGATGAAGGTGATTCAGCAGGCCGATGTCGTGCTGGCATTGGGCACCCGTCTCGGCCCGTTCGGCACCCTGCCGCAACACGGCATCGACTACTGGCCCAAGGGGGCCAAGGTCATTCAGGTCGACACCGACCACCGGCGGATCGGGCTGGTCAAGCCGATCACCGTCGGCGTCTGCGGCGATGCCGGTCTGGCCGCGGCGGCGATCCTCGAACAGCTTCGGACCAGCAACGCCGAAATCGTCGCTCACACCAACAGG
>RFLL01000068.1 GCA_003693905.1 Alphaproteobacteria bacterium | reverse complement strand
GTCGTGTCCGGGGCGTGGAGCGACCTACGGGCGCAGAGCGGGCTTCAGACCTTCGAGCGCGAGGCGCTGATCATTGAAACGGCACAAGGGGTCCGGCACGCATTCACCGTCGAAGTGGCCGTAACGCCGGAACAGAAGGCTCAGGGGCTGATGTTCCGACGCACCCTGGCGCCGGATGCCGGGATGTTGTTCCTGTACCGGATCGAATGGCCGGTCGCGATGTGGATGAAGAACACCTACATCCCGCTCGACATGCTGTTCATCGGCCGTGACGGCCGCATCCGCGACATTGCCGAGCGCACCGTGCCGGGATCGTTGCAGGCGATTGCCCCCGACGCACCGGTGCTGGCGGTTCTGGAATTGAACGGCGGCACCGTGGAGCGCCTCGGCATCAAGGTGGGAGACCGAGTGATTCACCCGGCGTTTCAGGGCGAACAGGCACCGGCCGGGCAGTAACACCCGTCGTTGATCGCTCGATGGACCCGGATCGGGGGCTCACGCCTCCGGATCGGCTGCGATCTGCTCCATCGCGCGCCAGCCTTCGCCGGCGGCAACCAGGCAACTGACACCCTGCGGCGTGGTCACGATGATGGTCCAGGTTCCTCCCTTGGCATTGGTGAGGACCTCGACCAGGCCGCCGTTGTTGGTGACCCCGGAGGCCACCGGGGCTTCCTGATACTTCTTCGCCAGCAGGTCCAGGATCTGCTTGCGATCATTGCATTGGGGCTGCGCCGCTGCCGTTGTCGTCAGGAGCGCAAACCCCGCGCCAAGCGCCATTACTTTCCACATCATGCGCCTCATCGGTCATTGCATCCGGCCGGCAGAGGACAAGGCCGGATCGTAATATGGTCCCAAGGCGCCGTGAAATTTGGCTTAATCAATCGTAAGCATATGATTAACCGTGGCAGGCGCGAACCCATCCCGGCGCAGATCACCGGAGGGCCGGGTCATCGTCTGCGGGCCAACATCAGGCCGTCGCCGATCGGCACCAGGGACATCGAGACGCGCCGATCCTCGCGCACCTTGTCGTTCAGAGCGCGGATGGCCGCAGTTTCCTTGTCGTCGCGTGCCGGGTCGGCAACGGCCCCGTTCCACAGCACGTTGTCGATGGCGATCAGGCCGCCGGGCCGGATCAGACGCAGGCCGTACTCGTAGTAGGCGTCGTAGGATTCCTTGTCGGCGTCGATGAACATGAAGTCGAAGGTCCCGGCACCGCCTTCGGCAAGCAGACGCTCCAGGGTTTCGACCGCCGGTGCCAGATGCAGGTCGATCTTGTCCGCAACCCCGGCCTCGGCCCAATAGCGCCGGGCGACGGCGGTAAACGTTTCGCTGATGTCGCAGGCGACAACCCGGCCGTCAGCGGGCAGGGCCAGGGCGACGCATAGCGCGCTGTAGCCGGTAAACGTGCCCACCTCCAACGTTCGGCGCGCGCCGATCAGTTCGACCAGCAGGGCCATGAACTGCCCCTGCTCGGGGGCGATCTGCATGTTCGCTTCCCGCATGGCTGCGGTCTCGGCCCGCAGGCGGGCCAGGATCGGCGGCTCGCGCAGGGCGTGCTCGAGGATGTAGGCGTAAAGAGAGTCGTCCAGGGTGATCGTACGCGCGGACATGACGGTTTCCCGGAAATTGCGAATGCGGCGATCAGCGGGCGGCGATGATGCCGACTTCGACGATGTATTTGGTGAAGGCCAGCTTGGCTTCGACACAGGCCCGTGCCGGGGCACAGCCCTCCGGCACCCAGGCGTCCCATACTTCGTTGATGGCGTCATAGTCGCGGATATCGGCCAGCCAGATGGTCGCCGACAACAGCTTCGACTTGTCGCTGCCGGCTTCAGCCAGCAGGCCGTCGATGCGGGCCAGGATGTTGCGCATCTGATCCGCCGCCGGGGCGCCGGGGTCGTCTTCGGCCACCTGTCCGGCCAGATAGACGGTATCGCCGTGAATGACGATCTGGCTCATTCGCGTTCCGACGCGCTTGCGTTCAATGGTCATGGTCCCGTGATGCCCCCTTGCTTCTCCGCGTGGTGACTTGCAAGCAGTATTGCATCGCCACGCCGCGCACGCCAAGCAGCAGCACTCACGCAGGCGGGGAATCCGCCCGCAGCAGCCGCATGGCGTTGGCGACGACCAGAAGCGAGGCCCCGACATCGGCCAGAATGGCCCCCCAGAGGGTCGCGAAGCCGGCAAACGTCAGGATGGCGAACAAGGCCTTGACCCCCAAGGCAAAGCCGATGTTCTGGCGGATGACGACCAAGGTGCGCCGGGAATGGTCGATCAGCCACGGCAGTCTGGTCAGATCGTCGCTCATCAGGGCGATGTCGGCGGTCTCGATGGCGGCATCGCTGCCCATTGCACCCATGGCGATGCCCAGACTGGCACGCGCCATCGCCGGGGCGTCATTGATGCCGTCACCGACCATGGCCACGGTGCCGTGTTTTGCGACCAGGGCTTCGACCACCGACACCTTGTCCTCGGGCAGCAGCTCGGCATGGACTTCGTCTATGCCGGCGGCCGCGGCGATGGCCTCGGCGGTGGCGCGGTTGTCGCCGGTCAGCATGACGAGACGGGCGATTCCGCGGGCCCTCAGAGCCTGAACCGCTGCCCGGGCTTGGGGGCGCAGCGTATCGGCGATCGCAATCAGACCGCAGACGTGGATGGCGTTGCCGACCACCACGACGGTGTGCCCGTCACGTTCCAGGTCTTCGGCCCGGGCGGCGACGTCCGGGGTTTCCTGAGCGCGTTCGAGAAGATAGCGATGCGAACCGAGCCAGAAATCGCGGCCCCGGTAACGGCCGGTGACGCCCTTGCCGGGCAGAACCTGAACGTCTTCCGCGGCCTGCGGGGTGATCCCGATCCGTTCGGCCTGCGCAACGATGGCCTGAGCCAGAGGATGCGCGCTTCGCACCTCCAGCGCGGCGGCGCGTTCCAGCAACTCCGTTTCGCTGTGGCCGTTGAGCGGCACGACACGGGCGACGCTCGGCTGGCCGCGGGTGAGCGTGCCGGTCTTGTCGAAGGCGATGGCCTTGAGGTCGGCCGGGCGTTCGATGTAGGTGCCGCCCTTGATCAGCACACCGTGCCGGGCCGATGCGGTCAACGCCGAAACGATGCTGACCGGGGTCGAAATCACCAGAGCGCAGGGGCAGGCGATCACCAGCAGCACCAGTGCGCGGTAGAACCAGGCATCCCAGGGGGCGCCGGCCGCAAGCGGCGGCAGCAGGAACACCGCGATCGCCAGCACGATCACGACCGGGGTGTAGACGCGGGCGAATCTTTCGACCCACTGTTCGGCCCGGGCACGGCGGCTCTGGGCCTCTTCGATCAGGCGGATGATCCGCGCCAGCGTGGTATCGCCCACCGCCCGGGTACTTTCGATTTCAAGCGCGCCTTCGCCATTGATCGTGCCGGCAAAGACGTCGCTCCCCGGCTCCTTCGGCACCGGCAGGCTTTCTCCGGTGATCGGGGCCTGATTGACGGCGCTGATGCCGGCAACGACCCGGCCGTCGAGGGGGATTCTTTCTCCCGGCTTGACGATGAAACGGGAACCGACCGCAACTGTGGAGGCTGGAACCTGCGTCTCCTCGCCGGAGTCATGTTTCAGACGCACGATCGGCGGGGCAAGGTCGAGAAGCTGGGCGATGGCGTGCCGGGCACGGGCAATGCTCCAGCTTTCCAGAAGCAGCGAGAGGGCGAACAGGAAGCTCACCGTCGCCGCTTCGAACCATTCGCCGATGACGATTGCGCCGGCAACGGCAATCACCATCAGCAGGTTCATGTC
>RFLL01000067.1 GCA_003693905.1 Alphaproteobacteria bacterium | reverse complement strand
GCGTCTGGACAGTTTCGACGCCGCCACGACGGCCGCCTTCATCGACGCCTTCCGCGGTCGCGGCCCGGAAAACCCGGTGCGCTGAGCCCGCCGCGGCGCCTGCCCGCACGGCTTCATGCCGTCGTCAGCCAGTCGCGCACCACCGCGATCTGTCCGCGATCCATCAGGGCCGGCGCGTGACCGGCATCCGGAATTTCGACGACCCGGGCCCGCGGTCCGCGGCGCGTCATCTCCGCCGCCGTGTCGGGGCGCAGCAGATCGGATTCGGCCCCGCGCAATACCAGCACGGGACACCGGATCGCATCCCACACCGTCCACAGATCGACGTCTTCGGGCGCGCGGTCGCGGAACGGCCGGGCAATGGCCGGATCGTAATGCAACCGCAAAGACCCGTCTTCGGCGGTGCGGATGCTGGTTGCGGTGAGATGGCGCCAGTGGGCATCGCGCAGCGGTCCGAACGAGGCATGCACCTTGCGGATGTAGGATTCGGCCGCCGCCATGTCGTCAAAGCGCGGGTCGCCGCCAACATAGTCCGCGATCCGGGCCAGGGCCGCGGCCGGGATGAACGGTCCCACGTCGTTGAGAACGAGACGGCGAATGGGCGTATCCGGTTGCGCCGCCAGCATCATGCCGATCAGGCCGCCCATCGAAGTCCCGACCCAGTCGATCACCTCCGCGCCGGTGCGCGCGATCAGAACCGTCATGTCGGCCATGTACTGCGGATAGCCGTAGGCCGCCGGGTCGACCAGCCAGTCGCTCATCCCGCGCCCGACCACATCGGGACACACCACCCGCAGACCGGCTGCGGCCAGATCCGCCGCCAGAAGATCGAAATCGCGCCCGGTGCGGGTCAGCCCGTGGACGCAAATCACCGTGGGCGCAGCCCCTTCCGCGCCCCGCCCCTGCGGCCGCCATTCGACATAGGCCATGCGATGGAATCCGGCTTCCGACAGGCACCACACCCGGTCGCGGCGCATGGCGCAAGCTCCGGCCCGGGTCAGGACGCCGCCGCCGGCGGCGCGTCGTGCACTTCGACGAACGTTTCCGGATAGAAGCCGTTGAAGCGCGTCGCCATGGCGTTGGAATAGGCCCCGAGCTGATCGATCTCGATCCAGTCGCCTTCGCGCACGTCCTCGGGCAGATCGAAGGTTCCGGGTACGACATCCAGGGAATCGCAGGTCGGCCCGTTGAGCACGAACGGCCGCAGGCGCGCCGCCGGGCGCCCGTCGAGACGAATCAGGCGCACCGGGACACGGATATCGGCATGACAGAGTTCCGACAGGCTGCCGTAGATGCCGTCGTTGATGTAAAGACGATCGTCCTTGCGCAGTTGCACCTGAACCAGCAGCGAGCAACCGTGCGCAACCAGCGCCCGGCCCGGCTCGGCGAACAGCTCCACCGTCGGCGGCAGGTCGATCTCCTTCAGCCCGGCGCGAATCGCGGCCATGAAATCTTCCAGCGGCGGAATCTGCATGTTGGCGTAATAGGCCGGAAAACCGCCACCGACGTCGAGACAGTCGATCCCCACGCCGGAGTCGGCCGCGGTCCGCCCGGCCAGGGCCAGAGCGTCGCGGTAGACGGATGGATCGCTGCATTGGGAACCGACGTGGAACGCCAGCCCGGTGCGGCACCCGCGCGCCGCGACCCGGCGCAGCAGATCCGCCGCTTCGTCCGGCGGGGCGCCGAACTTGGACGACAGGTTGAACAGCACGGCATCGGCGCGTTCGGTCTTCAGCCGAACGACGATCGTGAGATCGGGACCACCACCGGTCTCGTCCAGAACCTTGGCGAGCTCGTTTTCGTGATCGACCACGTAATAGCGCACGCCGTAAACCCGGTGCGCCGTCTTGATTACCGCCCGACCCTTGACCGGGTGCATGAAATAGGCCTGTGCATCGGGATACGTCTCGCAGATCTGCGCGATTTCCGGCAGCGAAGCGGTATCGAAATGATGGATACCGGCGCGGTACAAGATATCGAGAACCATCGGGCTCGGATTGCACTTGACGGCATACATCACGGTGCCGGGGAACTGCGACAGGAACCGGCGCGCGCTCGCGGCGATCAACGCCGGACGCAGACAGTACACCGGATAGCCCGGCGTCAACGCACGCACCACCGAGACGACATCGCCAAAGCGGTGGGCCCTGTGCCCCGCCGGGGGGCTGATAGCCGGTTGCGTCATGCCCATCGGCGTCCTCCGTTGACATCCATCCGCGTCACCCCATACCACCCGCGCCTCAGCGCAACCCCAGGCGACGCAGAGGGTCGCGGCCTTCCGGCTCGTCTGCCGTGCGGGCCAGCGCGCGGACCTCGGGGCCCATGGCGATGCGCCCGTCGCGCATGTAGGCCTCGTGGTTGGCCTCGATCTCGTCCAGAACGTAGCGGTAGTTGACCATCAGCCCGGCGGCTTGCGCGAGACCCTGAGGCGAGGTGTCGCCGAGCCAGTTGACGTGCTCCAGACGGGCGCCGTTTTTCAAATGGAACCGTGCCACGGGGTCGATCGGCTGTCCATCCGGGCGCCGTTCCCGAAGGTAGCGCACGCACAGGCGCAGCATGGCTTCCTTCAGCGCCTTGCACACGACCGGATCGAGATGCCAATCGGGACGCGCAAGCACGGCGTTCAGGGCCACCTGTACGTCATCGCTGCCGCCCAGCGCCCGCACACCGCCGCGCTCGGCCTCGCTCAGGGCACCTTCTATGGTCTCGACCGCGCACGCCGTCAACCAGGCTCGCAGTCCGGGCACCGGCGACAGGGTGGCAAAGGTTTTGACCTGCGGCAACTCCGCCGCCAGGTGCTGTACCGCCCGCTTGATCAGGTATTCGCCGAAGCTGATCCCGCGCAGACCCTTCTGGGTGTTGGTGATGGAATAGAAGATGGCGGTGTCGGCCGTCTCGGGGTCGATCGGCGGTGCCGATTCATCAAGCAGCGCCTGAATGTTGCGGGCGATGCCGTGCACCAACGCGACCTCGACGAAGGCCAGCGGTTCATCCGGCATCCGGGGATGGAACAAGGCGAACAGACGGCGGTCGGAATCGACCCGGTTGCGCAGATCCTGCCATGAGCGGATTTCATGCACCGCCTCGTAGGCGATCAGCTTTTCCAGCAACGATGCCGGCGAATCCCAGGTCACCTGGGACATGTCGAGAAAGCCGGTATCGAACCACGAGGCCAGAAGATCGCGCAGATCGTGATCCAGATCGTCAAGTGCCGCCCCCCGATCGCGAAACGCCAGCAGATCGGCTCGAAGGTCTACTAGAAACTTCACACCTTGCGGCAATGCATTGAATTGCATCAACAATTTAACGCGCGGCGGAATCGTAGCCTGGTGCAGCGCCCGTCGGGCATGACGGATCGCCTCGGGATCGTCGGCCTCCCGGGCGGCCTGATAGGCGCCCACCGCCTGATCCAGCGCCGCCTGATCGACGGCGAACTCCTCGGCCAGGATCTCCAGAAACCGGCGCCGGCCTTCGCCATCGAGGCCGAGATACGCCTTGCCCAGCGCGGCCGCCCGCATCCGTGCCGCCACCTCGCCGCCACGCGCCTCCAGACATTCGGTCATGAAGGCAACCAGGTCGGCGCGATTTTCGACCGGAGGGGCTTGCTCGCTCTGACCGATGACCCGGGCCGCGCTCTGGGCGATATCACGCCACAGGGCCGTCAGATTGGACAGCGTCCGCTCGATCAGGGTTTCACTCTGATCCGTCATTGCCGTATCCGCACCTCCCGTGCCTGCCGCCTTCTTCGACAGGCGCCAAACGGCGATTCACATTTCCAAGGATATCATCGCTTTATGAACCGATCGCGAAACCGGCCCGGGAGCGATCCAGGGCCGGGCCGGGGTCTAAAGGGCGCGTCCCATCATCGCATTCGGCAGCCACAGGGCGATTTCCGGAAAGATCGACAACAGGACGATCGCCAGCACCATGCACAACATGAACGGCAGCGCCCCCCACAGGATCGTCTGCAACGGCACTTCCGGCACGATCCCGTTGATGACATAGAGGTTGAGCCCCACCGGCGGCGTGATCAGGCCGATCTCCATGTTGATGGTCAGGATGACCGCAAACCAGATCGGATCGAACCCGACCGCCTGGATGATCGGCACCAGGGTCGGTGCGGTCATCAGAAT